>JAEZFE010000357.1 GCA_023437865.1 Pseudomonadota bacterium
GGCGTATGCCATGGCCGGATTGCTGCGCGCCGTGCCCGTCCATCTGTCATCCGGACGGTTGACATTGCCCCAGGCAACCCTGGCTGAGGCCGGCATTTCCGCAGACGAGGTGTTCGCCGGAAAGGCCGATAAACGCGCCATCGCCGAGGCAGCCCGCGCGGTGGCCGAACGCGCGAGCGAGTTGCTGGCCCAGGCACGCCGCTACAGGGTAGAGCGCGCTGCGCTGCCCGCACTGCTTCCAGCCACACTGGCCAGCGGCCATCTCGCCACGCTGCGGCGCGCCGGCTGGGATGTGTTCGATTCGCGCGTCATCCGGCCCAAACCCATGCCCATCCGCTTGGCCTTCAATGCTTTAATCGGACGTTTCTAATGGCGCACGACCACCATCATCATCAGCGCGATCATGACCATGATTGCGGCCATCATCATCATCACGACGGCAACGAGAAGCGGGTGCTGCTGGCACTGTTGCTGACCGGCGGCTTCATGGTGGCCGAGGTGGCGGGCGGCATCCTGTCGGGCTCGCTGGCGCTGTTGGCCGATGCCGGCCACATGCTGACCGACGCCGCCGCCTTGGCCCTGTCCCTGGCGGCCTTCCGCGCCAGCCGCCGTCCCGAAACGCTGAAGCATTCCTACGGCCACCACCGCTTTCAGGTGCTGGCTGCCTTCATCAACGGCGCGGCCCTGATCGGTATTGCGCTGTGGATCGCCATCGAGGCCATCCAGCGCGTGGTCGCGCCGGTTCCCGTGCTGGGCGGCACCATGCTGGTGGTGGCCGGCCTGGGCTTGGCGGTGAACGTGGTGGCCTTCCTGCTGCTGCATGGCGGCGACCGCGAGAACCTGAACATGCGCGGCGCCGCGCTTCACGTGCTGGGCGATCTGCTGGGCTCGGTGGCGGCCGTCGTCGCAGCCGGCGTCATCCTGTGGACCGGCTGGACGCCCATCGACCCTATCCTGTCGGTATTGGTGGCGCTGTTGGTATTGAAAAGCGCCTGGATGCTGTTGCGCCGGTCATGGCACGTGCTGATGGAAGGAACGCCGGAAGGGATCGATCTCGATGTCCTGGTGGCGGGTCTGAAGAATGCGGTGCCGGGGGTGGTGGATATCCACCACATCCATCTGTGGATGCTGACCCCCGACCAGCCGCTGATGACTCTGCACGCCACCATCGCCGCCGAAGCCGAGCACGATTCCGCGCTGCATGCCCTGCAAAGGGAGCTGGCCAACCGCCACGGCATCGCCCATGCCACTATTCAAGTGGAACGGATGGGGTGCGCTTCACCCCATTGAAATCACTCCATTGTCCACGGCGGATCGGGCAGGACCTGGAACAGGTTGTTGAGGCCCTGGCCCCAGAGCTGGCGGATGTTCTCGAAATACGGGTTATGGTCGTGGATCACCTGATGGGTGCCGACCTGGAAGCTGTCGCGGTTGTATAGCAGAAGGTCGATGGGCAGACCCACGGTGACGTTCGATCTGATCGTAGAATCAAGGCTTAGCAAGGCGCACTTGGCGGCTTGGGTTAAATCGGTGCGGGTGGTGATCACGCGGTCGATGATGGGCTTGCCGTATTTGGTTTCGCCGATCTGGAAATACGGCGTCTCGGGCGTCGCCTCGATGAAATTGCCCGCGGCGTAGATCAGGAAAAGGCGCGGCGCCTCGCCCTTGATCTGGCCCCCCAGGATCAGCGAGACGCCGAATTCGACCCCGGTCTCCTTCAGCGCCTTGGCATCGCGCTGGTGTACTTCGCGCACCGCCTGACCCACCAGGATGGCGGCGTCGTAGAGCGAATCCACGACCATCATCGAGCGATAGGGATTCTCGGAGCGGATATGCTGGTCGAGGGTCGCCACCACAGCCTGGGTGATGGCTAGGTTGCCGGCGCTCATCAGCACCAGCATGCGCTCGCCCTTCTTCTCCCAGATGCGCATCTTGCGGTAGGTCGAGATATGATCGACACCGGCATTGGTGCGGGAGTCGGAGGCGAACACCAAGCCCTGGTCCAAGGCCATGGCCACACAATATGTCATCTGCTTCCCCCTTACTGGTCGGCCATCATCTGCTCGACCCATACCCTGATGTTCATGTCTTCGTGGCCGCCGCCCAGCCGCATGCCGCGCACGGGGGCCGCGCCCTGATAGTCGAACGCCACCGCCAGCCGCACATAGGCCTGGGTGGCGCTCTGCCGGTTGCTGGGGTCGAAGCTGACCCATCCCAGATGTTCCACCAGCGCCTCGGCCCAGGCATGGGTCGCCAGGTGGCGGCCGTCCTCGGCGGTGGTGTGAAGGTAGCCGCTGACATAGCGGGCGGGAATGCCCCAGGCCCGGCAGCACGCAATGAACAAATGGGCATGGTCCTGGCATACGCCCGTCCCCTGGGCCAACACCTCGGAGGCCGAGGAATGGACGTGGGTCTCGCCCTGGGCATAGGCCAGGGTTTCGTGAATGCCGCTCATCAGTGCGTGCAGCGCCGACAGGTCGCCGCGCGTGCGAAACTTGGCATATGGCGCGGCGAAGTCGCGGATGCGCTCGTCCACCCGCGTCAATGCCGTGCCGCGCAGATAGGCGGCGGGCGGCAGGCCGCCCGTCCCCAGCGGCACCACGCCGTGGGTCTCGGCGGTGTCAACCTCGCCGCTGACGCGGATGTCCAGGCGGTCGCGGTTATCGGTCTGGACCACGCAATGGACCAGATTTCCGAACTGGTCGCGCCACAGGGTCGCCTGACCGGGAACGGCGACCTCCCAGCGTAAGGTCCGTTGGCACGGGTCCTCGCGCGGGGAAAGCCGGACGTACTGCACGGCAAAGGCCGTGGGGACGCTGTAAGCGTACTCGGTGTGATGCTCGATGCCGAGTTGCATGGAAACCCTCAGGGCAGCATCAGGAAGTCCGCGTGGATCTGGTTGCCAAGTTGGTTGTTGGCGATCAGGAACTTGGCGACGAAGCCGTCGAGGCCCTCGGCCAGGATTTGCTCCAATCGCCCGTAATGGAACTGGGCATGCAGCGCGCCGCCCATGCGGGTACATTCGGCCTGGCGCGAGATCTGCTCCAGGATGATGGATACGGCATCCAGGCAGGCATGCAGCGAGCGCGGCATGTCGGCATTCATGATCAGCATGTCGGCCACGCCGGCGGGCGAGACGTCCTCACGGGTCAGCGCACGGTAGGCCTTGTACGCCGATACCGATTTCAGCACCGCCGCCCAATGCAGTTGGTCCGAGGCGTCGACGTGGCGCGACTGGGCGGTCACGTTCTCCGCGCGCACGCCCAAGAGGCGGGCGGTGTTGTCGGCGCGTTCCAGGAAGGTGCCCAGGCGGACGAAATGGAACGCCTCGTCACGCAGCATGGTGCCGTAGGTGGCGCCGCGCACGGTGTGCGAGCGCTCCTTGACCCATTCGCAAAAGCCCGTCAGGCCCTGTTCGCGCAGGCGGGCGCCGTCGATGCCCTTCACCGCCAGCCAGGTGGAGTTGATGATTTCCCACAGTTCGTTGTTGATGACGCTGCGCACCGCATGGGCGTTTTCGCGCGCGCTGCGCAGGCAGCCCAGGATCGAGGAGGGGTTGGTGCCGTCCAGCACCGCCCAGGTGATGACAGAAACCGCGGAAATCTCGCCGAAGCGCTGGGCATAGGCGTCGACCCCGCCGGTGATGGTCAGCACCGGACGCCAGCAATCGCGCGCCCCGCCGCCCGACAGCGCCAGCCGGTTGGCCACGTCGAGGAAGCGGGCGATGTTCTCGGCGCGCTCGATAGAGCGGCTCATCCAGTACAGGTGATCTGCGGTGCGGCTCAGCATGCCCCGTTCTCCTCGCAAGCTTCCTCCAGCACCCAAGTGTCCTTGGTTCCGCCGCCTTGGGAGGAGTTGACGACCAGCGAGCCCTCCTTGAGTGCCACGCGGGTCAGGCCGCCGGGCACCAGCGTGGTGGTCTCGCCGGTCAGCACGAACGGGCGCAGATCCACGTGGCGGGGCACGATGCCGGTATCCACCCAGGTCGGGCAGGTGGACAGCGACAGGGTCGGCTGGGCGATGTAATTGCCCGGATTGGCAAGGATCTTGGCGCGGAAATCCTCGATCTGCTGCTTGGTCGATGTCGGGCCGACCAACATGCCGTAGCCGCCCGAGCCATGCACCTCCTTGACCACCAGTTCGCCCAAGTGCTCGAGCACGTATTTGCGGTCGTCGGCGCGTTCCAGCCGCCAGGTGGGCACGTTGGGCAGGATGGGTTCCTCGCCCAGGTAGAACTTGATCATTTCGGGCACGTGAATATAGGTCGATTTATCGTCGGCGACCCCGGTGCCGATGGCGTTGGCTAGGCTCACGCCGCCCTGGCGGTAGACCGAGAGCAGGCCCGGCACGCCCAGCGCCGAATCGGCGCGGAAGGCCATGGGGTCGAGGAAATCGTCGTCGATGCGGCGGTAGATCACGTCGACCCGCTTCGGGCCGCGCGTGGTACGCATCCACACCCGGCCTTCCGACACGAACAGGTCGCGGCCTTCGACCAGGTCCACACCCATCTGCTCGGCCAGGAAGGCGTGCTCGAAATAGGCGCTGTTATGATAGCCGGGCGTTAGCACCACCACGCACGGTTCACCGTCGCAGGCCGCCGGGGCAACGCCGCGCAGGGCCTTGAGCAGCAGATCGGGGTAGTGGTCCACCGGCTTGATGCGGTGGCGCGCGAACAGATCAGGGAACAGGCGCATCATCATGGCCCGGTTTTCGAGCATATACGAGACGCCCGACGGCGTGCGCAGGTTGTCCTCAAGCACATAGAACTCGTCGGCGCCGGTGCGCACCACGTCGACGCCGGCAATCTGCACATAGACCTGCCGGGCCACGTCCAGGCCCTGCATCTCGGGCTTGTAGCTGTCATTGCCCAGCACCTGCTCGGGCGGGATGATGCCGGCCTTCAGGATGTCCTGGTCGTGGTAGATGTCGTGGATGAAGGCGTTCAGCGCCTTGACCCGCTGGATGCAGCCATCGTGAAGACGGCTCCATTCCTTGGCTGAGAGGACGCGCGGAATGGGATCGAACGGGATCAGCCGTTCGGTGCCCTCCTGATCGCCGTAGACATTGAAGGTGATCCCGATGCGGCGGAACAGCTCGTCGGCCTGCTCGTGCTTGCGCGGGAGCAGATCGGGCGCCACCGAGAGGAGCCAATTCTCATATGCCCGGTAAGGCGCGCGCACGGCGCCGTCCGAGGCTTTCATTTCGTCGAATGCCATGGGCATCCCTCTCTGTACGAACCCCTGTTTTGTAACCTCTGCAACCTTCGTGCCTAAGCCGGACGTGCGGAAACCTTCAGTAGTGGAGGCGGCTTTGCTCAATGCGCGGGCAGGCGCTCGGTTCCGGCGCCCGATCATTGGGCAGCTTGCACGGGAGGAGGGGCGTTCGCACATCCATTCGAGGGAGGACATCGCCATGGACCGCACAGCCCTGCGCATAGCCCACCGCATGGAAGAGGGGGCGTTGGTCGAACGCCTGATGGAGGCCGCCCGCTTCCAGCCGTCAATGGAGGCGACCGTCAAGGCGGATGCCGCCCGGCTGGTCGAGGGCGTGCGGTCCAGGGCCTCGGGCGGCGATCTTGACGCTTTCCTGCACGAATTCAGCCTGTCCACCCAGGAAGGCGTGGTGCTCATGTGCCTGGCCGAGGCTCTGCTACGTATTCCGGATAGCGAGACCGCCGACGCGCTGATCAAGGACAAGGTGGGCGCCGCCGACTGGGCGCGGCATCTGGGCAAGTCGGATTCGGCCTTCGTCAACGCCTCCACCTGGGCGCTGATGCTGACCGGGCGGCTGATGCGGCTGGACGGCGAGCCCATGGGGGTGCTGACCCGGCTGGTGGCGCGAGCGGGCGAGCCGGTGGTGCGCGAAGCCATGATCCAGGCGGTGCGCATCATGGGCCGCCAATTCGTCATGGGCCGCACCATCGGTGAAGCCCTGGGGCGGGCGCGCGAGCAGAAGCACTACCGTCATTCCTTCGACATGCTGGGCGAAGCGGCGCGGACCGCCGAAGACGCCAGGCGCTATTTCGACGCCTATGCCGCCGCCATCGTTGCCATCGGGGCCGAGGCCAAGGGCGCCGGCCCGGTGGCGGCGCCCGGCATCTCGGTCAAGCTGTCGGCGTTGCACCCCCGATACGAATTTTCCCAAGCGGACCGGGGGGCTGCCGAATTGGTGCCGAGGCTCAAGGAAATCTGCCGGTTGGCGGCGGAGGTTGACATCGGGTTGACGGTGGATGCCGAGGAGGCTGACCGGCTGGAATTGTCGCTGGACGTGATCGAGGCCGTCTTCGCTGACCTGCCGCCTTGGCAGGGTTTCGGCCTTGCCGTTCAGGCCTATCAGAAGCGCGCCCGCCCACTGATCGGCTGGCTGGCCGAACTGGCGCGGGCGCGCAAACGGCGGCTGTTGGTGCGGCTGGTCAAGGGGGCCTATTGGGATACCGAGATTAAGCGGGCGCAGGAACGTGGGCTGATAGGCTATCCGGTGTTCACCCGCAAGGCGGCGACGGATGTGTCGTACCTGGCCTGCGCCCGCGATCTGCTTGCTGCCCCCGACGCGTTTTATCCCGCCTTTGCCACCCACAACGCCCACAGCGTGGCCGCCATTCGGGCCATGGCCGGCGTCAACCGTGATTGGGAGTACCAGCGCCTGCACGGCATGGGCGAGAGCCTGTACGCCCAGATCGTTCCCGGCCAGCCCTGCCGGGTTTACGCCCCGGTGGGTAGTCACGAGGATCTGCTACCCTATCTGGTTCGCCGCCTGCTGGAAAACGGCGCCAACACCTCGTTCGTCAACCGCCTTGCCGATGAAGCCGTGCCGGTCGAACACATAGTCAACCATCCGGTTGACACGCTGTCGGCCTATCCTGTGCTTCCCAATCCACGCCTGCCGCTGCCCGCCGATCTCTATGCCCCCGAGCGCAGGAACTCGCGCGGCTGGGATTTGGCCGATCCCGACGTGGCGGCGGAGGTGGTCACCGCAGTGAATGCCATCCGCCATTTCGCCGCTGCGCCACTGGTAGCCGGAGTGGAAATCCTGGCCGGCGAGCCCCGTCCCATCCTGGATCCATCCGACTACCGGCGGCAGGTCGGCATCGTCATCGAGGCGGCAGCGGAGGATGTGGCTCACGCCGTCAACCGGGCGGCTGACGCCGCGCGGGCTTGGGACCGCCGGGGCGGCGAGGGCAGGGCGCGGGTGCTGGAGCGGGCCGCCGATTTGTACGAGGCACACTCGGTCGATTTCCTGTATCTGGCGGTGCGCGAGGCGGGCAAGACCATTCCCGATGCGGTGGCCGAGTTGCGTGAGGCGGTGGATTTCCTGCGCTATTACGCCGCGCGGGCGCGGGAGCAGTTCCGTCCGCTGGCGCTTCCGGGCGTAACGGGCGAGACCAACGCGCTGGAATTGCACGGGCGCGGCGTGTTCGCCTGCATCTCTCCGTGGAATTTCCCCCTCGCTATCTTCACCGGCCAGGTGGCGGCGGCCTTGGCGGCGGGTAATGCGGTGGTGGCCAAGCCGGCCGAGCAGACGCCGTTGATCGCCATGCGCGCCGTTCGCCTGCTGCATGACGCGGGCGTGCCGACAGAGGTTCTGTCGCTGGTGCCGGGCGACGGCAAGGTGGGGGAGATGCTAGTAGGCCAGCCGGCCATTGCCGGGGTGGCGTTCACCGGCTCGACCCAGGTGGCCCGCGCCATCTCGCGCGCGCTGGCAGCCAAGGACGGGCCCATCGCCCCACTGGTGGCGGAAACCGGTGGGCTCAATGCCATGATCGTCGATTCATCGGCTTTGCCGGAACAGGTGGTAGGCGATGCCATCACCTCGGCCTTCGGCAGTACGGGACAGCGCTGTTCGGCCTTGCGGCTGCTGTTTGTCCAGGACGACATCGCGCCCAAGCTGCTCGACATGCTGGCGGGTGCTGCGCTGGAGCTTGCCATCGGCGATCCTGGCAGACTCTCGACCGATCTGGGCCCGGTCATCGACGCCCCGGCGCGGGCGGCGCTGGAGGCTCACGCCGCTCGCCTGGCTGCGGAGGCCGAGCTCCTGGTGCAATGCCCGTTGCCGGCGGAAACCCGGTATGGCACGTTCTTCGCCCCGCGCGCCTATGTGGTGCCGCGTCCACAATGGCTGACAGCCGAGGTGTTCGGCCCCTGCCTGCACATCCTACGCTATCGGGCGGATCGGCTGAATGAGGTGCTGGAGTGGATCGAGCGCAGCGGCTACGGCCTGACGCTCGGCAGCCATTCGCGCATCGATGCGTTTTCGCAACGAATATGCGCTCGCGCGCCGGTGGGCAACATCTATGTCAACCGCAGCATGACCGGGGCAGTGGTTGGGTCCCAGCCGTTCGGTGGCGAGGGATTGTCGGGCACCGGCCCCAAGGCCGGGGGGCCGCATACGCTCTACCGTTTCGCCAGCGAAAGGACCGTCACGATCAACGTCGCGGCAGCGGGTGGAAACGCCCAATTATTGACCATGAATGAGGAGAGTTGACGGGCGGGATGCCGCCCTGTCAACCGCTTGGTTTACTTGCCGCCGCAGGTCTTGAGGCCCAGAGGCAGGTAAGCCGGGCACCAGCCGACAATGCCGGTCAGCAGCGGAGCGATGCCGATATAGCCCCACAGGCCGATGGTGCCGGTGGCGGCCAGGGCGATCAGCGCAACGCCACCGATGATGCGCAGGATGCGGTCGATGCCGCCGACATTTCTGGTCATTGTGAAACTCCACGGGAATGAACTGCTGCCGGTTCTACAGCACCCCTATCCTTCATTCCGTGACTAGATCACCAAAATCTTATGTAAGGGAGGCCAGCCCCGCCCGGTCTTTGACCTCGACCCGGCCCCGGCGCAGCGCCACCCAGCCGCGGCGCTCGAACTCCTTGAGCTGGCGGCTCACCACCTCGCGCGCAGTGCCCAGTTCGACGGCGATGTCCTGATGGGTGGCGCGGATTTCGTTTGCCGGGTCGGCATGCTGGCGCAGCCAGCCGGCCAGCCGTACGTCGATGCGGCCAAACGCCACCTCCTCGATCAGCATCAACAGGTCTGAAATCCGCGCGGCATAGGCCGAGAACACGAAATCGCGGAACGCCTCGGACTTGCCCAAGAGCGTGCGGAAGGCAGCCGCTGGCAGAACCAGGACCTTGACGTCGGTCTCGGCGATGCCCTGGGCCGAGTAATCCTCGTGCGCGATAAGGCAATTGGTGGTCAGGACGCAGGATTGGCCGCCTTCTACGCGGTAGAGAACGATCTCGCGGCCGCCTTCCGAAACCTTCTGCACCCGGATGCAGCCTTCCAGTACCAGCACGTAATTGGCGCATTCGGCGCCATCTTGGAACAGCACTGTTCCCGCCGGGATGGCAGCGGTGCGCGCTGCGGCCTCAAGCGTTCGGGCTGCATCGGCGTCCAGGTGGGTGAACTGGGGGAAGCAATGGGCGATTTCTGCGTTCATGGTGGGGCATAGTGCCCAAGATGTGTGGATCTGACCAGCCCTTCCGCCCGCAAGCGGGTGCCGCTACATTGGCGCCATGATTTCCGCCCGCCCCGCGATTTTGCTGGCCACCCTGTGCCTGTGCTCCTGCCGGGGGCCAGCCCAGTCGCGCGACCTGCCCGAGCTGGTCCAGCGCGAACTGGCGACGCCCCATGTCCTCGGCGTCGTCCAGCTCAAGGCGCCGCAGCGGGGCTTCAATGGCATTTCCGGCATGGCCTACGATGGCAGCCGGGTGACCGCCATCACCGATATGGGTTATTGGCTGCGGTTCCGGCTGGAGGTGGACCGTGAAGGCCGCCCGGTCTCTGCCGGGGGGCTGGAGATCGGCAAGCTGGGCGGGCTGGATGGCACCAAGGGGGACAGCGACGCCGAAGAGTTGGTATGGACGCCCGAGGGCTGGCTGGTGAGTTTCGAACGCCGTCACCGCGTCATGCTCTATGCCGACGGCCTTGAGGGTAAGGCTACGCCGCTCGCCATGCCTCAGGGGTTCACGCGCCAGCCCGGCAATGGCGGGGTCGAGGCCATCACTCGGCTGGCCGACGGGCGCCTGCTGATGCTGTCGGAGGAGGGGGGCAACCAGGATGACACCGGCTGGGGCTGGGTGGGCAGGCCGGGCGCCTGGGACAGCCTGCGCTACCAGCGCGAAGGTCACTTCCGCCCCAGCGGTGCAGCCACCCTGCCCAATGGTGATGTGCTGGTGACCCAGCGCAGTTTCACCCTGCTGGGCGGCTTCGGCTTCCGCCTCATGCGTATCGCCAGGAACGACATCCGCCCCGGTGCGCTGCTTGTGGGGCGCGAAATCATGCGCCTCGACTCGTCCCAGTTGGTGGATAATTTCGAGGCCGTCGCCGTCCGCCCACGGGCGGATGGCCGTCTGGTGGCCTACATCCTGTCGGACGACAACATCAACCCGCTGCAGGCAACTCTGCTGATGGCGGTACTCCTGCCCGACTGATCTAGGTCGTGGGCCATATTGCTGGCCTACCCGCACAAGCCCTAGGCTCCAAGGACCAAATCCTTCGGTGTTCCTAGCCTTGCGTGACGCACCCATGACCATGCTGAGCACAGCCAAAGGACAAGACTTGCGGGAGGTGTCTCTGACCGGAGGTTGGGACGCCGCCCTGCTGGGAGACGTGCTGGCCGCTGCCGCCGATTGGATCTGGGAGACCGACGCCCAGCTGACGCTTGTTCGTCTGTCCCCCACCTTCGCCCAGGGAACCGGCATTCCGCTCGACGAATTGCAGGGCCGTACCCTGGAGGATCTGCTGCTGCGTTTCGTCATTGACGAGAGCGAGCTGACCCAGCAATCCAGCCTGCTTCTGGCCCATGCGCCGTTCCGCAACCTGCGCCTGCGCCTATGGGATGCCGCCAGCGGGCGCATGCGCCATTTCCTGCTGTCGGGCCGCCCTTACATGGATGAAGCGGGCTTTGCGGGGTATCGCGGTATCGGGCTGGAGGTCACGGTCCCGGCTGAGCGCGACGTGCGCGAGAGTGAGGGCCGCTTCCGCGCTATCTTCGACCGAGCCGCGCTGGGGATCGCTGTGGTGCGGCCGGGCGGCAAGCTGACCCAGACCAACCACGCGCTGGAGGCCATGTTCGGCTATCCGGCGGGTGAGTTGGCGCGGCTGGGATTCGCCGAGCTGACCCACCCCGATGACCGCGCCGCCGATCGCGCTGCCGCGCGCAAGCTGGTCAGCGGCGAGGTTGACAGTTACAGCCGCGAGAACCGCTATTTGCGCAAGGACGGCACCTGGTTCTGGGGCCGGCTGACCGCCTCGGTGGCGCCCGGTGAGCGCGAAAGCCGCTTCAGCGTGGTGATGATCGAGGACATCGACGACCGCAAGCGGGTCGAGGCCAACCTGAGCCTGTTCCGCAAGGTCATGGATGCCGCCCACGAGGCCATCGCCATTCTGTCGCCAGCAGGCAACATCCTGTATGCCAATTCGGCTTACGGCCGGCTGTTCGGTGTGCCACCCGAATCGGTAAAGGGCACCCATTACCGGGGCTACTTCCCCGAATCCTCGCGTGCGGTGATCGACCATACCGTCGGTCCGGCGCTCCGGCGCGGCGAGAGCTGGGAAGGGATCGTCGAGGCCAGCCACGCCAGCGGCACCTCGTTCCCGCTGTGGCAGCGCGCCGGTGCCCTGCATGACGAAAGCGGGCGGGTGCAGTTTTTCTTTGCCTTCATGCACGACCATACCGGGCAGCAAACATTTGAAGATGAACTATTGGACGCAAAAGAAGCGGCGGAGGAGGCCAATGTGGCCAAGACGCGCTTCTTGGCCGCCGCCAGCCACGATCTGCGCCAGCCCATGCAGGCGCTGGCAATGTTCGTCGCCGTGCTCGCCGGCAAGGCGATGGACCCTGATCAGGCGGGGTTGGTCGCCCGTATCCAGGACTCGGTGACTGCGCTCGACGGCCTGCTCAACGGCCTGCTCGACGTCTCCAAGCTGGAGGCCGGGCTTATCGTGCCGCATATGTCCGAATTCAATGTGGCGCCCATGATGGAACGCTTGGCCGCCGAGTTCGAGCCGCTATGCGCCGCTGAGGGCCTTCAATTCACCGTGGTGCCCAGCCGCGCCGTGGTCAAAAGCGATCCCGCGTTGCTGGAGCGCATTCTGCGCAACCTGCTCAGCAACGCCGTGCGCTACACCAAGACAGGTCGCATCCTGTTGGGGTGCCGCCAGCGCGGCAAGGCACTGGAATTCCAGGTGTGCGACACCGGTATCGGCATTCCAAAGGCCGAACTCAAGAATATCTTCCGTGAATTCCATCAGGTTGGTAATCCAGGCCGTGACCGCCGTCAGGGTCTTGGGCTCGGCCTCGCCATTGTCGAGCGCTTGGTGGGCCTGATGGACCACGCCATCGAGGTCAAATCCGAGGAAAGCCGCGGTTCGGTGTTCTCCGTCACCGTTCATCGCGCCCAGCAGCTTGTTGCGGCCGAGAGGCCGCGCCAGCTCCAACTCGGTTTGGCGCGTAAAGGCGCCGCCATTCTGGTGGTCGAAGACGAGCCGGACATCCGTGAAAGCCTCGAGCTGCTGCTGGAAAGCTGGGGGCACATGGTGCTTACAGCGGCCAGTGCGGATGAGGCGCTGAGGCGGCTGGAGAAATGGGGGCGCAAGCCCGAGATGATCCTGGCCGATTACCGGCTGGAGAACGGCGACACCGGCGGTGAGGCCATTGCCCGCATCGAGGCCAGCCTTGCGCTCGCGGCCAAGCTGCCCGCCATCATCCTGACCGGCGACACCGCCCCCGAGCGGTTGCAGCAGGCTAAGGCGCTGGGGCATGGTTTGCTGCACAAGCCGGTCCAGGCCGCTGCCTTGCAGCGGGCCATTGACGAAGCGCTGGCGCGTGGCGCCCGTGCCCACCGCCGTGCCGCCCGTGGCGCGGGCAGGACGGACGCGAGGAAGGCGAAGGCGTCTTGATCGCCTGACCGGCGGGGCTACGTCAGTTGGGTCACCAACCCCGGAGGCCCGCCATGCCGGACATGCCCGATCAGCTTCCCCGCCAGCACCAGGACCAGCAGCCGGGCCGCCAGACCCGGATGACGCCCAGGCCGCGCGCCGAGATGGCGGATTACAAGGGGGCAGGCAAGCTGACCGGGCGTGTCGCTCTGGTCACGGGGGGAGATTCGGGCATCGGAAGGGCCGTGGCCATCGGCTTCGCCAAGGAAGGGGCGGATGTCGTGGTCTCCTATCTCAACGAATTCGAGGACGCCGAGGAGACCAAGCGGCATGTGGAGGCCGCGGGGCGCAAATGCGCGCTGGTGGCCGGCGACGTGGGCGACGAGACATTCTGCCGCAAATTAGTGGAGGAAGCGGTCGGAACCTTCGGCAAACTCGATATCGTGGTGAACAACGCTGCCGAGCAGCACCCGCAGAAGAGCCTTGAAGACATCACCGCCGACCAATTGGAGCGGACCTTCCGCACCAACATCTTTTCCATATTCTTCCTGACTAAGGCAGCGGTGCCGCACCTCAAGCCCGGTGCGGCCATCATCAATACCACCTCGATTACCGCGTACAAGGGCAACCCACAGCTTCTGGACTATTCTTCGAGCAAGGGCGCCATCACGGCGTTCACGCGCTCACTGGCAATGAATTTGTCCGACAAGGGGATCAGGGTGAATGCGGTCGCGCCAGGTCCCATTTGGACGCCGCTTATCCCCTCCACCTTCTCCGAGGAACATGTGGAAAAGTTCGGCAAGAGCCAGGCTATGGGGGGTGTTGGGCAGCCGGATGAGGTGGCGCCGGCCTTCATCTTCCTGGCCTCGGACGATGCCTCCTACATGAGCGGGCAGGTGCTTCATCCAAATGGCGGTGAAGTGGTCAATGGGTAATTGTTACAGGGCTCTGCAGCCTTTTCCTGATATGGGCCGAGGCTCAAATCTCCTCCACGTGGCAGCTCAGGTTCAGTTCCCCCGCCGTGTTGGAAACGGTGTTTAGGCACGCCTCGGCACGCTCGGGGATGGCGACGGCAAAGCGCGTGACATAGAGGTTCTGCTCTGGGAATCGCTGGGCGTCCAACCGCACGATGTTGGCCTTGAATTCGCCGAACACTTCGGAGATGCGGGCAATCAGGCCGGGGCGGTCGCCGCCCGACAGTACCACGCGGTGGGTGATGCGGCCCTGCGGCCCGTCTGCGGATTGGAACGGGCGGACCTCGATGCGGGCGCCGCTCAATTCGGGCAGAGCGGCCAGATCTGATTGCAATTGGCTGGCCGGTACATCAGCAGGCAACTCGCACACCGAGGTGAATTCGGCTCCGGTTCCCAGCATGGCGAACGTGGTGTCGCCCAGATTGGCTCCCACCTCGAACAGGCGCCCGGTGATGGCTGCCACCAGGCCGGTGCGGTCGGGGCAGAAGATCGAGACGAGCACGCTGTCCATTCGGGAGAACTCCAGTAGTGGCGGATGGTTATGATGCGCCCTTCAAGGCCGTTTGCAACCCCACCATTGGCGTGGCCTAGGCGCAGCGTCCAGGTTTTCTCCCATAGTCGGTTCAGACCGTTGGGCAGCGGCGCAGCCTAGCCGTCAACCCCAATTGACGGTTCATGATGAAACGCACCGCCGCACAGGCTATCGCCCTCCTTGTCACCGCCACGCCCGCTTGCGCCGGAATGTCCGAGCTGCGCCTTGGCCTGCTCGACCACGACATCGGCTTTCTCGGTCACGGCAAGGAGGGCGGGATCGACGTGAACGCCGAATTGTTGTTCGAATCTCCGAGCTTTCTGGAGGCCGTGTGGGCGCCACGCCCGCATGTCGGGCTATCGGTTAACACCACGGGTGACACCAGCCAGCTTTATGCCGGGCTGACGTGGACGTGGGAGCCGGTGAATAGGCTGTTCGTCGATGTGTCACTAGGCGGCGCTGTCCATAACGGTGAGCTCAGCGATAGTAGCGGAGAGCGCAAGGAGCTTGGTTCGCGCGTGCTGTTTCGCGAATCGCTGTCGTTGGGTTACCGGTTAGACGACCGCAACAGCCTTTCCATCTACTTCGACCACGAAAGCAACGCTAGTTTGGCCGACAACAACGAAGGGCTGAATAATCTCGGCGTCCGTTGGGGCTACCGGTTCTAATCTGCTGCGCTATACTCCCCGGCGCTTCGTCGGGGGTGATATGTCAAAGCGCCGTTCCATCCTATTGGTTTTGCTTGTTCTTCTGCTGGGGCTGACGGGCTTTGCCGGCTGGCGGGTATTTGCCAACCGCATCGACCCGGGCAACCCCGCCCAGGTGGCCAAGGGTAAGGCGCTCTACGGCAAACACTGCGCCAGCTGCCACGGTGCCGAACTTCAAGGCGAAACGCCGGACTGGCGGACGCGCAAGCCGTCGGGCGAATTGCCGGCTCCGCCCCACGATGCCACCGGCCATACCTGGCACCATCCCGACGAGCAGCTGTTCGCCATTACCAAACACGGTATGGCCCGCTTCGCGCCCGCCGATTACAAGAGTGCGATGCCGGCCTTTGTCGGTACCCTGTCCGACCGCGATATCCGCGCGGTGATCGCCTACATCAAATCCACCTGGCCCGAGGATATCCGCCGCCGCCAGCAGGAGCGGAACTGACAATCGGTTTAAGCCGCCTGCGCCGATTGCCGGGCTGACTGCGCGTACTCACATCCAGTTCCGTTTCAACCGGAATGAGGATGCAAGCCATGGCCTGTTCCCGTCCACTTCGTGCCATGGTGGCCGCCGTGACTGCGGGCGCCGTCTTCGCCACATCGTTACCGGTCCCCGCCCAGGCCCGCATGATGTCGACCGATGACGTGCTGGCTCAGCATAGCGTTGGCTCCGACCGCGAGCGGGTTACAGCCTTTCTTCAGCGCGAGGATGTGCGCCAGCAGATGAGCGCCATGGGGGTTTCCGCCGACGAGGCGACACAGCGCGTGGCCGCCCTGTCCGATCAGGAAATCGCCCGCATTGCCGGCCAGATCCCCGACCAGCCCGCCGGCGGTGACGCGCTGGGTGTGATCATCGGTGCGGCTTTGCTGATCTTCATCGTGCTGCTGATCACTGACATTGCCGGGCTGACGAAAGTGTTTCCGTGGACCCGAAGCGTCCGCTGATCGTCCTGTTGCTGGTCCTAGGGTTGGCGGCGTGCGCGGGACGCGAAACCGAGCGGTTGGTTTCGTCGCCCGGCTCCCGCCCGCCGGTGGCCCGGGTCGACGGCGTGCCGTTCTTCCCACAGGGTGACCGGGCTTGCGGGCCTGCCTCTCTGGCCATGGCTTTGGTGTGGTCTGGTCTGTCCTCAGGGCCCGAGGCAGCGTCAACCCAGGTTTATACCCCGGGCAGGGAAGGGAGCCTGGCCACCGACATGCTGGCGGGCGCACGCCGCAATGGGCGGCTGGCGGTGCCGGTAAACACTCTTTCCGACCTTTTGGCCGAACTTGCTGCCGGCCATCCGGTGATCGTGTTTCAGAACTTGGGCCTTGATATCAAGCCCATGTGGCATTTTGCTGTGGCGGTTGGTTACGATATGCCCAAGCGCCAGATCATTCTGAATTCCGGCTTCGACGAGGCCATCCGGCTGTCGCTCGACACATTCGAGCACACCTGGGAGCGCACCGGGCGGTGGGCGATGGTGGTGTTGCCCCCCGACCGGCTTCCCGCCACCGCGGCCGAGCCGGCCGTGGTCCAGGCTGCCGCCGGGTTGGAGCGGGTCGGGCTTGCCCCCGCCGCCGCGCGTGCCTACGAGACCATCCTTGCGCGTTGGCCGGATTCCCTGGGTGCCGCCATAGGCTTGGGCAACGCTCGTTACGCCCAACAGGACCGGGAAGGCGCCGAGGCGGCGCTGCGCCAAGCGGTGGCCTATCATCCGAATTCGCCGCCAGCTTGGAACAACCTGGCCCAGGTGCTGCTCGAACGGGGGCGGCTGGGCGAGGCCCGTGAGGCGGCAGAGCGCGCCTATGGCCTTGATCCCAGCGAGCCCATTGCCGCCACCCTTGCCGAGATTCGTCAGGCGGCTCCCTGAATGGCGCGCCAATGGCTGCCGTTCTTGCGGTAGGCGACTTGGCGCACCGAATGAAACGAGGCGCCCGACCAGCCGCGCACATCGACCACCATGTCGGGCATGTTCATGTGGATCAGAGCGTAACCGTTGGCCTCCTCGCGCAGTCGGGTCGAGCAGGCGGTGGAGGCCTGCACCAGAATGCACGAGCTGTGGTGATGGCCCACAATCAATTCGACCTTGGCCTTATGCACATGGCCGGCCAGCACCAGATCGATGCCGCGCTCGGCCAAGGCTTCGAAAGGGTGGCCTGACAGCGCGGTGGCCGGAGGATGGTGCAAGAACGCCACCTTGCCGGCCTGGGGGCTGGCCTCGGCCAGGATATGGTCCACATGGTCCAGGTGGGACGAACGCAGCTTGCCGCTTTTCCAGCGCAGGTGCCGGGTGCTGTCCAGGCCGATGACGACCATGTCGTCGCTCCGCCAAATGGCGCGGTCGGCATGGGCACCCAGGTGACGCTCGAATTTGGCGCGCGGCGCCAGAATGCGGCCCAGAGGATTGTAGAAGGGCGCGAGGTCGTGATTGCCGGGCACCACCAGGGCGGGGGCGGGCAAGCAGTCGAGGAAGGCGCGTGCCTCGGCGAATTGGTGGCTGCGCGCCCGCTGGGTCAGATCGCCTGACACCACCACCACGTCGGGGCGCTGGGCGGCAAGGTCGGACAGCAGCGCCTCGACCACCGCCTTGTCGGTCCGGCCGAAATGCAGATCCGAGATATGGGCGAGCACAGGCACAGGATCAGTCCTCGGCAGGGGGCTGCAGCACGTTAAGGGCCTTGGGGCGCAAGCGAAATACCAGCGGCGAGCGCAGCACCGTCACTTCGCCGTCCAGCGATACCATCACCCTGGACTTGCGGCTGGTGACGCGCACCTCGTCAGCCTTAAAGGTGTCGAGCAGCCGACCGATCCGCCATGCGCCAAAGAGTGCATTGACCGCCAGCCACAATAGGCCCGTGCGACTTGCCACCTTTGCCACATGCACGACCAATTCGCCTTTGTCCAGGGCTTCGCGGGTTAGAGGCAACGGTTCCTCGCGCCACGCATTGTTCGAGATGATCAGCAAGGGCGTGGTCACCGTGGTGACATGGCCGCCCACCGACAGCGTCACGTTGACCAGCGGATAACGGCGGAAGGCACGCAGCGCCGCCAGGGCGAAGGCCGGCCATTTTTTTAACCCGTTCTTCTGCAGCTTGTCGCGCTGGCGCACCACCCAGGGATGCATCCCCAGGCTGGCCCAGATAGCGAAGGGCAGGCCGTTGACTTCGGCAAGGTCGATGGCGGCGGGCCGGCCTTTGGCCAACTGAGTGGCGGCCTCTACCGGGTCTGCCGGCAGGCCCAGGTCACGCGCCAGCAGATTCAATGTGCCCAGTGGCAGGATGCCCAGCGGCTTGGCGTCGCCCAGGCCGGCAAGCACGGCGGTTAGCGCGGTACCGTCGCCGCCGCCGGCCACTACTGCGTCCACGTCCGAGCGCTGCGCCAAGCTCGACAAGGTTCCTGCCAGGTCGCGGCGGCCGCACAGCAGGGTTTCAACCGTGTGACCGCCAGCGCGCAAAGCCTCGGCGACCGCCTCCACCGTGGGTTCCAGGGGCAGGCGGCGGAAGGTTCCGGCTGAGTGATTGATAACCAAGGCGATACGCATACCAAATGACATGCGACTCCTGGCCGTGCTGTCAACCATCGCGGACGACTCCCCTTATTGAAAAAGCACGCGGACCGACGCATGCTCTCCGCCGTCGAGTTGAAACTCGCCCAATGGGAGGAAGGCAACAATGCATAATCCGTACGAACAGGACCTGGATAAAACCCCGGCAAATTACGTCCCCCTCACTCCCTTGCAGTTCCTCGAGCGGGCCGCCTACGTTTATCCCAAGCGCACCGCCATCGTGCATGGCGACGTTTCGCGCAATTGGGGCGAAACCTATGCGCGCTGCCGCCGGCTGGCCTCGGCGCTGGTCAAGCGCGGCATCGGCGTCGGCGACACGGTTGCGGTGATGGCGCCCAACATCCCCGAGATTTTCGAAGCGCATTTCGGCGTGCCCATGATCGGCGCCGTGCTGAATGCGCTGAACATCCGCCTGGATGCGGAGGCCCTGGCCTTCATCCTCGACCATGCTGAAGCCAAGGTGCTGATCACCGACCGCGAATTTTCCGCGGTCATCAAGAAGGCGTTGGCTCTGACCAGCCGCAAGATGCTCGTCATCGACATCGACGATCCCCAGGCCAAGGGCGGCGAACTGATCGGTGAGACCACCTACGAGCAGTTCATCGCCGAGGGTGATGCCGATTTTGCCTGGCGCTGGCCGGTCGACGAGTGGGAAGCCATTTCGCTCAATTATACCTCGGGCACCACCGGCAATCCCAAGGGCGTGGTCTATCACCACCGCGGAGCCTATCTGAACGCCATCGGCAACGTGGTCACCTGGGGCATGAGCGGCCATCCGGTCTATCTGTGGACCCTGCCCATGTTCCATTGCAACGGCTGGTGCTTCCCGTGGACCATCACCGCGCTGGCCGGCACCCATATCTGCCTGCGCCGCGTCGATGCCGCCTCCATGTTCGACGCCATTGAGCAGCACAAGGTCACCCACCTGTGCGGTGCCCCCATCGTCATGGGCATGCTGATCAACGCTTCGGACGCTGAGCGCCGTCCGCTGCCGCATCAGGTAGAGTTCATGACCGCCGCCGCCCCGCCGCCGGCTGCCGTTATCGGCCGCTTGGAGGGTCAGGGCTTCAAGATCACCCATGTCTACGGCCTCACCGAGGTCTACGGCCCGGCCACCGTGTGCTCGTGGCATGAGGAATGGGACGAGCTGCCGCTGGATGAGCGCGCGCGGCTCAAGTCGCGCCAGGGCGTGCGCTATGTGATGCAGGAAGGCCTGACCGTGGCCGACCCGACTACGCTGGAGCCGACCCCGCGCGACGGCGTGACCATGGGCGAGGTGTTCTTCCGCGGCAACGTGGTGATGAAGGGCTACCTCAAGAACCCCAAGGCCACGGATGAGGCGTTCCAGGGCGGATGGTTCCATACTGGCGATCTGGGTGTCATGCATGCGGACGGCTATATCGAGCTGAAGGACCGCTCCAAGGACATCATCATTTCGGGCGGCGAGAACATCTCGACCATCGAGGTCGAGGGCGTGCTCTACCAGCATCCGGATGTCACCGAGGCGGCCGTGGTGGCTCGTCCCGACGAGAAGTGGGGCGAGACGCCATGCGCCTTCGTCAATTTGCGTGAGGGCGCCAACGTCACCGACAAGGACATCATGGCGTTCTGCCGCGAGCGTCTGGCCCACTTCAAGTGCCCGCGCACCGTGGTGTTCGGTGCGCTGCCCAAGACCTCGACCGGTAAGATCCAGAAGTTCGTTCTTCGTGAAATGGCGAAGAAACTCAACGGTTAATTGCGTTACTTATGCGATGCCCGGGGTGTGGAAACAGATCCCGGGCGTTTCATATAACCCCTTTTGCTTTACGGGTTTGACCGCTCCCACCACTGTCGCTACCCTGTGTCCAACTTTAGTCGGAGGGGTGGGAAGTGGCGGAAGCGGCGCGGAGCGCACTCCCTTTCATGCAGCGCGGCTTGGCCGAGCGGCTGATCTGTCTGCACGACGAGATCAGGGGCGACGATACGCTGGCGGGCCTCAGCCGTATTGCCATCGCGCTCTATGACGATAGCACCGACGTTCTAAAAACCTTCATCCATTCTTCCGACGGCGAAAGCCCCATGGAGCATACGGTCGCGCGGCTGTCAGACCTGCCCAGCCTGCAGCAATTGGCGTGGACCGGGGCGCGGCGGACCATCAACGACCTGGTATCTGCCGCCGAGATGGGGCAGGAGCATGCCAAGCGGCTTGTGGCAGCGGGTTACCACGCCAGCTATACCGTGCCGATCAAGCATAAAGGCTCGTTCTACGGCTTCCTGTTCTTCAATTCGTTCGAGCCTAAATTCTTTGCGCCTCTGGTGCTCAACCGCCTGCGTCCCTATGCCGACTTGATTTCACTGACTATCATGCGCGAACTTGATACCGTGCGCATGATGCATGCAGCGGTGAAGGTGATCCGTTCGGTCAGCTCCGCCCGCGACGAGGAGACCGGTTCGCACCTGGCGCGCATGGCCCATTATGCCCGGCTGATCGCAGCGAAGCTGGCGCCCAAGTACGGTCTATCGGACGAGTTTGTGGAATTCGTCTTCCAGTTTGCGCCGTTGCACGACGTGGGCAAGGTCGCGGTACCCGATTCCATTTTGCTCAAGCCGGGCCGGCTGACAGAGGACGAATTCGTCGTTATGCGCAGCCATGTGCAGAAGGGCGTGGACATCATCGACATGATGATGGCTGATTTCGGCCTCAAAGCCATGCCGCATTTTGGACTACTGCGCAATCTGGTGGCCTTCCATCACGAGGCCATGGACGGTTCCGGCTATCCCTATGGCCACAGGGGCGAAGACATCCCCTTGGAGGCCCGCATCGCCGCGGTGGCCGATGTGTTCGACGCCCTGACCTCCACCAGGCCCTACAAGCAGGCCTGGACCAATGATGAGGCCCTGGCGCTCCTAATCCGTGAGGCTGGTCCCAAGTTCGATCCCGATTGCGTCGCCGCCCTGGTCGAGCACCAGGACGCTATCGCCGAGATCCAGTCGCGCTTCCACGAAACGACCTTCGATTGAGCTGCCGGCAAGCGCTTTGACTGAAGCGCACAGGACCGGTTATGATCGCCTCAACTAACGAGCGGCAAAAGCCGCCGTGAGAATGGGAGCGAGCGTCGATGAAACTGGGGACGGTGGCGGCCGCGCCGCCCAAGGCCCAGGCCTTCAGGCCTGTCCATCAGGGGCTGGCGGAGCGCCTGGCCTGCTTCCACGATGAGGTGAAGCGCGATTTCGACGGCATCAACCGGATCGCCATCGCCATCTACGACTCCGCCACGGACATCCTGAAATCCTTCGTTCATTCCAGCGAGGGCGACAACCCATTCGAGCACACGGTGGCTCGGCTGTCGGATCTCAAACCGCTGGCCTTGTTGGCGAAAACCGGTGCCAGGCGCGTCATCAACGATCTCGACGCCCACGTGCCCAGCACGCCGGCGCACCTTCGGCGCCTGGTGGCGGCGGGTTACCGGTCCAGTTGGTGTGTGCCGATCTTCCATAAGGGCACGTTCCACGGCTTCGTGTTCTTCAACTCTTTCCAAGCCGGGTACTTCACCCCCCAGGTGCTCCAGCGCTTGCGCCCGGTGGCCGAGGTGGTGTCGCTGCATACCATCATGGAACTGGACGCCGTGCGTATGATCCAGGCAGCGGTCAAGACCGTGCGCCAGATCAGCCGAGCGCGAGACGAGGAAACCGGCGCCCATCTTGAGCGCATGGCGCGCTACACCCGCCTCATCGCGTTGCGGCTGGCGCCCAGGCGGGGATTGTCGGACGAGTGGGTGGAGTTTCTATATCAATTTTCCCCCCTGCACGACGTGGGCAAGATCGCCGTGCCCGATCAGGTCCTGTTCAAGCCGGCCCGGCTGGAGCCGGACGAGTTTGAGATCATGAAGGGTCATGTGGCCAAGGGTATCGAGATCGTTGACACCATGGCCGACACCTTCCGCATCACCGGGGCCCCCTACGTCCGGGTGCTGCGGAACGTCGTGGCCCATCACCACGAGTCCATAGACGGCACAGGCTATCCACACGGGCTGGCAGGCGAGGCCATCTCTCTGGAGGGCCGCATCGTCGCCGTCGCCGACGTGTTCGACGCACTGACCTCGGTGCGGCCCTACAAGCGGGCATGGACCGTCGAGGAGGCCTTCGGTTTTCTGACCGAGCAAAGCGGCAAGAAATTCGATCCCGACGCCGTCGAGATCCTCAAGAACAGCGTGTCGGCCATCGCCGACATCAAGAGCCAGTTCGCGGAAACCGAGTTCGATTGACCGTCCCTTAACCGCTGTCGCCGTTTAATCCGCCCAGACTGGGCCGGGAGTGAGGACATGCGTCGTATAGCCGTGGCGGGTGTGGGGGCGTTGATGGCGTTGGCCGCGTCGGCCTGCGCCCAGGCAGGATCATCGCCTGATCCATGGGCAGCCATCCGGCTGCCGGCAGCCCGGATGGCGCAGTCGGTCGGTTCGCCGGCCGCCGGCTGCATTTCGGGCGCCGTGGCGCTGCCGCTCGATGGTGACGGCTACCAGGTGCTGCGTCCCAGCCGCAACCGCTTCTACGGCCATCCGCGCACGGTGGACTTCATCGAGGGCTTGGGCCGCGCCGCCAAGGCCGAGGGCTTTGGCCCTTTGCTGGTCGGCGATATGTCACAGCCGCGCGGCGGCCCCATGGCCTTCGGTCACGGCAGCCATCAGACCGGCCTGGATGTGGATATCTGGTTCCGTCTGCCGCGCCAGGGGCTCGACGAACGCGAGATTGAGCGGCCCCAGCCGGTCTCCATGGTCCTGGGCACGCGGGTGAACCCGGATACCTGGGCACGCGAGCACCTGCGCATGCTGGAACTGGCGGCGCGTTCGCCCGAGGTGGACCGGATTTTCGTCAATCCTCCCATCAAGGCCGAGGCGTGCCGAGCCGCCAAGGGCGACCGCTCGTGGTTGGCCAAGCTGCGCCCCTGGTGGGGGCATGACGAGCATTTCCACGTGCGCCTCTCGTGCACGCCGGGGGATGTGGGCTGCACGCCCCAGGCTCCGGTGCCCGATGGCGACGGCTGCGGCGGCGAACTGGCGAGCTGGAACGCCAAGCCGGTGTTGCTGCCCGACGCGGCCAAGGACAAACCCAACCACCGCCGGCCCGTGCTGCCGGCCCAGTGCAACGCCATTCTGCGCCTTCCTGGGGTAACCGAAGCCAGCGTTCGCTGAACCTCTTGCCAAACGCCGCTCGAGGCGCTACATACCCGCCCACTAATCCACACGCGGGTTCGCGGGGGACGTGCTTGCGCGTCCTTTCCGTATCCGGTGCCGAGGGAAACCCCGGCCATGCCCGCGGAGGCTCAACCGGAGAAAAGAAGGAATTCTCTCCATGGCTCTGCCCACTTTCACCATGCGCCAGCTCGTCGAAGCCGGTGTGCACTTCGGTCACAACACCCGTCGTTGGAACCCGAAGATGGCTCCGTTCCTGTTCGGCGTCCGTAACGGCATCCACATCATCGACCTGCAGCAGTCGGTGCCCATGCTGCATGCCTCCATGCAGCAGGTCCGCAACGTGGTCGCCGGTGGTGGCCGCGTCCTGTTCGTCGGCACCAAGCGTGCCGCCGCCGACATCGTCGCCGACGCCGCCAAGAAGTGCGGCCAGTACTACGTCAACCATCGTTGGCTCGGCGGCATGCTGACCAACTGGAAGACCATCTCCAACTCGATCAAGCGGCTGCGCGAGCTGGACGAGCAGCTGGCCTCCGGCGCCCTGGCCGGCCTGACCAAGAAGGAGCAGCTGGTCCTGTCCCGCGAGAAGGAGAAGTTGGACCGCGCGCTCGGTGGCATCAAGGACATGGGCGGCCTGCCCGACATCCTGTTCATCATCGACACCAACAAGGAATCGCTGGCGGTTCAGGAAGCCAACAAGCTGGGCATCCCGGTGGTTGCCATCCTCGACTCCAACTCGGATCCGGCCGGCATCCAGTTCCCGGTTCCGGGTAACGACGACGCCATCCGCGCCATCCAGACCTATTGCGATCTAATGGTCGGCGCCGTGCTGGACGGCATCCAGGCCGAGATTGGCCGCTCGGGCGGCGACATCGGCGCCCAGGCCGAGGCCCCGGTCGAAGTGATCGCGGCCGGCGAGGGTGAGGGCGAGCAGGCCCCGGCCGAGTAAGGCTGTTCCGTTCAAAACGAATGGCGGCGACTTCATCGTCGCCGCCATTTGCTTATTTCGCTTCCAAAGATTGTCACGAAGAGGAAGATCCCAATGGCCGAGATTACCGCTGCGCTTGTCAAGGAGCTGCGCGAGAAGACTGGCGCCGGCATGATGGATTGCAAGAAGGCGCTGGCCGAGGTTGCCGGCGACATCGAGCAGGCCATTGACTGGCTGCGTAAGAAGGGCTTGGCCGCTGCCGCCAAGAAGGCCGGCCGCGTTGCCGCCGAGGGCTTGGTCGCCGTTGCCGCCGCCGGCAACAAGGGCGTCGCCGTCGAGGTAAACGCCGAGACCGACTTCGTCGCCCGCAATGACCAGTTTCAGGGCTTCGTCGCCACCGCCGCCAAGGTGGCGCTGGACCATGGCGCCACCGTCGAAGAGCTGGCTGCCGCCGAGTTCCCAGGTGCCGGCAAGTCGGTCCAGGAGCAGCTGACCGCTCTGATCGCCACCATCGGCGAGAACATGAATCTGCGCCGCGTCAACAAGCTGGAAGTCAGCCAGGGCGTGGTTGCCTCCTACGTGCACTCGGCCATCGCCCCCGGCCTGGGCAAGATCGGCGTGCTTGTCGCCCTCGAATCGGCTGGCGATACCGCCAAGCTCGAGGCCCTGGGCAAGCAGATCGCCATGCACGTGGCCGCCGCCAACCCGCTGTTCCTCGATTCCTCGTCGGTGGACCAGGGTGCCCTGGACCGCGAGAAGGCCGTGCTGACAGAGCAGGCCCAGGCGTCCGGCAAGCCGGCCAATGTCATCGAGAAGATGGTCGAAGGCCGCATCCGCAAGTACTACGAGGAAGTTTGCCTGGTTGAGCAGGTCTTCGTGATCGACGGCGAGACCAAGATCTCCAAGGTGGTCGAGAACGCCGCCAAGGACGTCGGCGCCCCGGTCAAGCTGGTCGGCTTTGCCCGCTACGCGCTGGGCGAGGGCATCGAGAAGAAGGAAGAGGACTTCGCCGCCGAAGTCGCTGCCCAGCTGGGCAAGTAAGGACGGCAGTTCTTGTGGGCCGCCGCCTGGGGCTTTGCGCTCCGGGCGGCGGCTTTCGCCTCTCTGTACGCCTTCCGCAAAGGAGGGCTAACAAGGGCGAGACAGCTGCCGGGAATGGTGTATGATCGCCACCCGGCTGCCGCTTCCGGCATCCTTTCCGCCGGTTTTCGGATCTCCAGGCTTTGAGGGCGCCATGGCCAGCGACGCCAAGTACCGCCGCGTTCTTTTGAAGATCT
>JAEZFE010000399.1 GCA_023437865.1 Pseudomonadota bacterium
GCCAGGCTTTCCGCGATAAAAAAGGGCAGCCCCGACGGGGCTGCCCGAAAAACAATCAGTAATTTGCCCACTTTTTCAGCTCACCACCGCTCCGGCGGGGCCGTCAAGCCGCGCGGATGCTGGCGAGGAAGCGCTCCACCTCTTGGTGCAGCACCTCGGATTGGCGGGCCAGTTCGCCCGAGGCACCGAGAACCTGGCCAGCCACCTGCCCGACCTGACCGGTGCTCTCGTTGACCACGCCGATATGGGTGGTGACCTCCTGGGTGCCGCGGGCGGCTTCCTCGACGTTGCGGGCGATCTCGCGGGTGGCCGCCGACTGCTCCTCGACCGCCGAGGCGATGGCGGCCGAGATCTCGCTGATGGCGCGGATGGTGCCGGAAATTTCGTCGATGGCTTCCACGGCCTGACGGGCCACGGACTGAACCGCGTTGATCTGGCCCTGAATCTCGCCGGTGGCCTTGGCAGTCTGAGTCGCTAAATTCTTGACCTCGCCGGCGACGACGGCAAAGCCCTTGCCGGCTTCGCCGGCCCGCGCCGCCTCGATGGTGGCGTTCAGAGCCCGCAGGTTGGTCTGGTTGGCGTTGTCGTTGATCAGCGTCACCACCTCCGTGATGCGCTGGGCGTTTTCCGCCAAGCTGGCGACGATGGCACCGGTGCGGCCCGATCCCTCCACCGCCTTGGCGGTGATGGCGCTGGCCTGGGTGACCTGACGGCCGATCTCCTGGATCGACGAACTCAATTCTTCGGAGGCCGAGGCCACGGTCTGCACGTTGGCCGATGCCTGTTCGGCGGCGGCGGCCACCGTGGCCGAGCGGTGGCTCGATTCCTGAGCAATGCCGGTCATGGACTGGGAATCGGCCTGCATCTGACTGGCGGCGGCGCTGACCTCCTGCACCACCGACTTCACGCTGGCCTCGAAGCTGTCGGCCACCTGGGCCAGGGCGGCACGGCGCGTGCGCTCGGCCTCCTCCTTCTGACGCTCATTGTCGGCGCGCAGGCGCTCCATCTCGGCGGCATTGCGCTTGAAGACGGCCAGGGCCTGGCTGAGCTTACCGATTTCATCGGTGCGGCCGTCCTCATCGATGGCAACCCCCAGATCGCCGTTGGCCAGCGCCTCCACCGCGCCGACCATGCGAGACAGCGGGCGGCCGATCAGCGTGCGGCCGATCGCCGTGACCGACAGGCCGACCACGGTCAGCAGCGCCAATCCGGCCATGATGGTCCAGGCCCGCAACTCATTCGCAGGCGCCATCATCCGGTCCATGGGCAGGTCGATCAACAATGACCACGGCGTATCGGTGCCCTTGATATGGACGGGAACGAAGATGCGGCGGACATCGGCTTGCAGCACCTCAGCATATCCGTCGGCGCTGAACTCCCGGCCCTCGCGGATGGCGGCCAGAGCAGCGGCCAATTCGGCATTGGTGTCTTGGATGGGCTTGGTCAGATGGTCAGCGCTTGCGAAGGCGGCCCAATGGCCCTGGTTGGAGACCAGATACATGGACCCGGTGCCGAAGGGGCGATGCTGCCTCAGCACGTCCCACATCTGCTCCAGGCCCAGGTCGATGCCGGCGACGCCGATCACCTTCCCCCCCACCATCACGGGCACGCTCAGGCTGGCCATCGGCACATCCCTGCCATTGACCGGATAGGCGTAGGGTTCGCTGATGGCGGCGCGCCCGCTCCGCTTCGGCTGCTGGTAATAGGCGCCCTTGACCGGGTCCTCATAATCCACAAGCGCATCCAAGCCAATGCCCGCCTTGTCGCCGCCGCGCACCCAATAGGACAGAAAGCGGCCCGTGGCATCGGTACCCGGCTTGCCGGCGAATTCGGCGTCGCGGCCATCCAGCGCATTGGGCTCGAACCCAGCCCAAGTGCCGAACAGGCCAGGATTGTTGGCCAGCGCCTCCCTCAAAATGGCGTCGAAGGCGGCGCGGTCAGTGACACCCTGGCTCTTGAGCGCCGCCATGGTATGGGCGAGGGCGCGCGCCACCTCCAGCGAAGCTTGCAGACGAGTCTCTAACTCATGGGCATAGGCCGCGCCCATCTGGCGGCCTTCGCGGGTGGCCAGTTCCTCGACGTTACGGCCGTTCTGCCACGAGATGGCGCCGATGCCGGCAGCCAGGAAGGTGAAGATGCCCCCCAGCAGGAAGGTGAGCAGCTTGACGGTCAGCGAAGCACGCCAAAAAGAAATGAAGCGGCACATGGTAGACCCCCGACGTGAATACCCCCAAGGCCCAACTCGGCCCCAAGGAGCATCCTAGGACAGGGCAGTCCAACCGTCAGGCCCGCAAAGGTAGGCTATGCGTCGGAATGATAGCTCGTTCGGATGAACTAGCGCCTGAGCATCCGTTCTGGCGATGAACTGCTTGGGGATCTGATAGGCCACTACGCAGAGTCGGAGCCTGCCGACCATCTACCACGCTGGCGAAAGACCGCCGTCCCCATCCGCCAACTAGACGGAAATCACGACAGACGAACCTGGATGAAGAGGCGAGGAGAGCCGGCGTTCTCGTAAGCCTGTGAAACTGCTTAAAAGAAGCTTGGAGCGGGTGAAGGGAATCGAACCCTCGTC
>JAEZFE010000410.1 GCA_023437865.1 Pseudomonadota bacterium
CCTGCTATGCGGCCGGCCGCAGCCTGCGGCCGGCCTTTTTCGTCCATGGAGACCTCATCAAGTGCCCTCCTTCCTGCCCCACGCAGAATTCCCCCATACCCGCATGCGCCGCCCCCGCCGCCACGACTGGTCTCGCCGCCTGGTGGCTGAGAGCAAGCTGTCGGTGGACGATCTGGTCTGGCCATTGTTCGTGGTCGAAGGCAGCGGCGTGCGCCAGGACATCACCTCCATGCCTGGCGTGGCCCGACTGTCCATTGATCTGCTGGTGGAGTCGGCGCGCGAAGCGGCGGACCTGGGCATCCCGGCACTGGCACTCTTTCCATCGGTTGAAGCCGCGCTCAAAACCCCCGACGCCCGCGAGGCGCTGAACCCCGACAACCTGGTGTGCCGGGCAGTGCGCGCCGTCAAGAAGGCGGTGCCGCAGATCGGCATTGTTTGCGACGTGGCGCTGGACCCGTTCAATTCCGACGGCCACGACGGCCTGGTCAAGGACGGCTATGTGCTGAACGACGAGAGCGTCGAGGTGCTTGCTCGCATGGCGGTGGTTCAGTCCGAAGCTGGGTGTGACATCGTCGCTCCCTCCGACATGATGGACGGGCGCATCCGTGCGCTGCGCGCGGCGCTCGATGATGCCAAGCTGGATCACGTCCAGATCCTGTCCTATGCCGCCAAGTATGCCTCGGCCTTCTATGGGCCGTTTCGCGACGCCGTGGGCTCGGGATCAGCCCTGAAGGGCGACAAGAAGGCCTACCAGATGGATGCTGCCAATAGCGAGGAGGCTCTGCGCGAAGTCGCTTTGGACCTGCAAGAAGGCGCCGACATGGTCATGGTCAAGCCCGGCCTGCCCTATCTCGACATCGTCCGCCGCGTTAAGGACGCCTTTGCCGTGCCCACCTTCGCCTACCAGGTGTCCGGCGAATACGCCATGATGAAGGCCGCCGCCCAGAATGGTTGGCTGGACTGGGAACGGGTGATGGTGGAAAGTCTGCTGGCTTTCAAGCGCGCTGGCGCTGACGCGGTGTTTACGTACACCGCCCTGGAAGTGGCCCGCCTGCTGGCAAAGCGCTGATACTCCCAAGAAAAGGCCTCCGCAGCGGTCACGTTGCGGAGGCTTTTCTATACTTGGCTGCCGCGTGGGCCGAAGATGATGACTGCCGCACCCAGGACGCAGATTGCGGCGCCAACAATGTCCCAGCGATCGGGGCGGCTGCCTTCGACACCCCACATCCACACCAGCGACATCACGATGTAGATCCCGCCATAAGCGGCATAAGCGCGTCCGGCAAAATCGGCGTCAATGCGGGTCAGCGCCCAGGCGAACAGCACGAGGCTGGCCATCCCCGGCACCAGCCACAACGGCGTCTTGTGGAGCCGCAGCCAGGCCCAGAAGGCGAAGCAGCCGCCGATCTCTGCGGCTGCCGCCAGAATATAGGTGGCGAGTGCGGTCACGCCTTCTTCGCCAATCGCCACTCCGCCCAATAGGGCAAGGCCATGATCGCCACCATGGCCGCCCACACCAGCATCTCGCCATTGGCAAAAGCAATGGCAACCAGCTTGGGCCATTGCTGGCTGAAGGTATACATGGCCTGGAAATCTTCACCTTGAAACAGGGCCAAGGATTCGGACAGCGGTGCCAGCGCCACCGCCACCAGTAGCGCGACGGTCAATTCCTTGGCCGGCCCAAGCTGCGCCGGAATGCCGCCGCCGAACATCCGGCTGACGGCAAAGGCTTGGCGCCAATCCAACTTCAGCACCCAAAGACGGATCAACGCCCAGGCGGTCAGACCGAAGCACGGCACCAGATATTCCAGGTTCGGAATGTCGCGGTAACGGCCATTGAAGAACAGCAGCAAGGTCACCAGGAAGGCGCAGACGCCATAGGCGATGGCGAAACGCTCGCCCCAGCGACTCCGAGCCAGCGCCGCGTCACTGGGCAGAGACAGCGCCGCCGTGCGGAACAACAGTGTCGCGAAAGCCAGATGAAGCGCGATGCGCACCGCCGTAACGAAGTCACGGACGAAGGGCTCGATGGCAAGCCATCCCTTCGATTCCGGAAACCACATGGCGACCAGCCAGATGGTGCGGTCGCTATCACGCGTGATCCACGCATTCGCACCCTGCCACACCACCAAAGCCGCAAGCATTTGCGCAAAGGTCGCCAGGATGAAGGCGCGCCCAGGGGTGTATCCGCCGCGCGCCAAAAAGAACAGCGCCGCGAGGGAGCCCAGCACCACCGACAAAGCGCCATGCCGGGCCCATGACGGATTGTCCTGCACCGGGCCGGACATGCTGAACTTGACCTGACGGTCAATATCGACCACGCCCCAAAAGGCGCCGACGGTGCCCTCCAGCTTCGCCTTCCATGGCTGGTCGAATGCTTCGACGACGTTGTAGTCAAAGCCGTTCTCGTGGGCCACCTGGGCCAGCGAGCGCACAAAATACGCGGCATTTTCCGTGTTGACCGCCGCCGGCCCGCGGTTGCGCCCCTTGGTCGGCCAGCCGGCCTCGCCAATCAGGATGGGCTTCCCGGGGAACTTTTCCTGCATCATGCGGTAGATCTTGACCATGTGCGCCGCCGAATCCTCGACGCCGATGGGCTCGTCTTCCCAATAGGGCAGGAAATGAATGGTGATGAAGTCCACCTCGTCCGCGACCTGCGGATAGCGCAGATAAAACGCCCAGACGTCCGCATAGGATACGGGCTGCTTCACCTTAGCGCGCACTTGGCGGATGTAAGCGATCAGTTCATCAGGCTTGAGATCCTGGCGCAAAAGCACCTCATTGCCGACGATGACGCGCTTGATGCTGTCAGGATGAGCGTTGGCCGCGGCGACGAGGTTGTCCACCTCGGCCTGGTTGACGTCCAGCTTCTTGCCCAACCATGCGGAGTGGGTCACCTCAATGCCGTATTTGCGCGCCAGTTCCGGCACGATCTCCATGCCTTCACGCGAAGTGTAGGTGCGCACGCCCTTGGCGACGCCCACCAAGCTTTTCAGGTCCTCTTCGATTTGAGCCGGTCCCGGGTAAACCTGGGAAATGGGGCTCTGGCCGCGCCGGAACGGCGCGAACGACACCGACGGAAACGGCTCGTTGAAGGTCAGGCCCACCGGAATGGGGCGGTTGAACCACCACCAGCCGCCGAAGCTGGCCAGGGCAGTGACGAGAACGAGCAGCAGAAGGACGGGAAAGCGCATGGCGGTCCTGACGTTTATGGCGGGTTCCATATACGTCAGGATGCACGCCAGGGCCAGCGGGAAGCCTTTAACGCACGTGCCAGCCCAAGGTCATGGCGAACACCGCCAGCGCCGACAGGGCCGCCACCACGGATACACCTTCCAGCGCAAACCCAAAATAAAGCCCCGCCCCCGTTACTACCAAGAGCGTGATGATGCCGAACAGTAGCGACCACCAGGGAAAGCCCGTGGCCACTAGTTTGATCTTGATGTCGTCGGGCATGGGACACCTCCCTTGTTTCTCAAGGGGATGTGGGGCTCACGCTCGCAACTTTGGCGCGGCAATAAAGGGGGGGGGGGCCCCCGGCCCAACCCCACACCCAAGGGGG
>JAEZFE010000472.1 GCA_023437865.1 Pseudomonadota bacterium
GGCTTGGACAGCGCCTGGCGCCACTGGTCCAGGTCGGTGCCTTCGATGAACTCCACCTCGATGCCGAAGCGCGGCATCAGGTCGTTGATGATCCAGGTGCAGGAACCGAACAGCGCGCGTGGCGCCACCACCCGGTCGCCGGCCTTGACCTGGCACATCAGCGCCGCATGGACGGCGGCCATGCCTGAGGCGGTTGCGCGGGCCTGTGGTGCGCCCTCGACGGCGGCCAGACGCTCTTCAAACATGGCAACCGTGGGGTTCTTGAAGCGCGAGTAAACCATGCGGTTGCGAGTGCCGTCGAAGCTCTCCTCTGCTTCCTCCGCCGAGCTGTAAACGTAGCCCGAGGTCATGAACAGCGCTTCGCAGGTTTCGGAGAAGCCGGTGCGGTTCAGCCCGGCGCGGACCTGACGGGTGCGCGGGCGCAGAGTGCGGGGGGAAGTGCTGTCGGTCATGTCCGGTCCCTTGGCGTCTGGCAACAAAAAACCCCGACCGGGGCTGTCCAGGGTCGGGGCTCGGGCATGCTCACCGGGCTCGGACCTCTTTAGCGATTTGTTTAACGTGGCCGCAAGCCGGTCGGTCAAATTACCACGTGGCTCTAGCAATAGCCCTGCATCGGCCCTCGCGTCAAGCGCGCCTTACCGCCAAAAGGCGTGTTACCGTTTGGCTAAGGCTGACGAAATGGTGGTCTGGCCACTTGAGGGGGGCCTGTTCCAGGCGTATTGTGCAGCGCAGCAGCATATGCGCGAAAGGCAGATCATGGACGCTTCCGTGAAACCGTATCAGCAGGTCCAGACCCTCACTCTCAAGGGCAAGAAGGGCCTTGTCGTCGGCATCGCCAACGACCAGTCCATCGCCTATGGCTGTGCCAAGCACTGCCGCGCCTATGGCGCCGAGCTTGCGGTGACCTATCTCAACGAAAAGGCCGAGAAGTTCGTCCGCCCGCTGGCCGAGAGCCTTGATGCCCCCATCTTCATGCCGCTTGACGTGCAGAAGGAAGGGGAACTGGAAGCCGTCTTCGCCGAGATCGAGAAGACGTGGGGCAAGCTGGACTTCGTCATCCACTCCATCGCATTCGCCAACAAGGATGATCTGCACGGCCGCGTCACCGATTGTTCGCGTGACGGTTTCATGATGGCCATGGACGTGTCGTGCCATTCCTTCATGCGCATGGGCAAGCTGGCCGAGCCGCTGATGAAGGATGGCGGCTGCCTGATGACCATCTCGTTCTATGGCGGCCGCAAGGTGGTCGAGCACTACAACGTCATGGGCCCGGTCAAGGCGGCGCTGGAGGCGTCGACCAAGTACATGGCCGCCGAGTTGGGTGAAAAGGGTATCCGCGTCGTTGCGCTGTCGCCCGGCCCGCTCAAGACCCGCGCCGCGTCGGGTATCGCCCATTTCGACGAGCTGATGGAAGCCGCCGCGGCCAAGGCGCCGACCCACCAGCTGGCGACGATCGACGATTGCGGCTCGTTCGCGGCCTATCTGGTCAGCGACCTGGCCCGCTCGGTCACTGGCACCACCCTGTTTGTCGACGGCGGCTACCACATCGTCGGCTGAAACACGGTCGAAATTTTATGGGAAGGGCGCGGAGCAATCCGCGCCCTTTTTGTTATCGCCAAGCCACGCCGTGTTCGCGGTATAGGCCCAGCGTGCGGGTCATGCTCTTAAGCCGTTCGTCGCTGGGGCCGTACATCAGGCGTCTCTGCACCAGCTCGCGGCGGATCTCGCTTGCCAGCCGTTCGAACAAATGCGCCCGCGCCCGGGCTGATGCCGGGGGATGGGCGGGGTCGGCAGCGGGAATGGGGCCGTCGTAGCGGCGTTCAAGGATGTCGCGCGGCATACGCAATTAGAACATAAAAGGAACCAAAAGTCGAGGCGCTATTGGCTCGCCCACAGGATGCGGGCCATCCATGACAGTTCCTCCGAGGCCAGACTGCGGCCCGGATGGGCGGGGTTCAGCGAGGCCAGTTCAATGCGTCTGGCGGTCTGACGGACCAACAGCTTGACCATGACCTCGCCCTCGACAGTGCGGACCACCACCCGGTCGCCGCGCCGGACCGAGGCTGCGGGCGAAACGATGACGCGGTCGCCGTCGCGGTACAGGGGCTCCATGCTGTCGCCCGAGACTTCCAGGGCATAGGCATTGGCGTCGCCGACCTCGGGGAATGGAATTTCGTCCCAGCTGCCGCCAACCGGATAGCCGGCATCATCGAAAAAACCGCGGTCGCCGGCCTGGGCGAAGCCGATCAGCGGCAGGTGGCGGCTGGGCTGGGCTGTCGCCAGGTCCGGGCCATGAATGTAGTTGACCAGATCGGCCAGCGACGTGCCGGTGGCCTCCAGCACCTTGGCGACACTCTCAGTCGAGGGCCAGCGCGACTTGCCTTCGCGGGTGACGCGCTTGCTCTTGTTGAAGGTCGTGGGGTCCAGGCCCGCCCGCCGGGCGAGGGCCGAGGCGGTCAGACCGTGGTCGCGGGCCAGGTGGTCGATGGCTGCCCAAATGTCGGCGTGCTTCAGCATGGGACGATGCTCTCTCAATCGGCGGTCGTGCGCAGCAGGAATGAAAGCCTAAACCCTTGACTCTTTCTGGCGGTATGAGGGAATGGTTGTTCACGTAATGTTCTAAGTGGGGGAAGTTGATGTCCGTAATGAAATTCATCCCGCGCCCCTTGAGCGACCGCGATTCCCGCCCGTTCGACAATGCCGAAGACGCTTGGCTCTGGTT
>JAEZFE010000477.1 GCA_023437865.1 Pseudomonadota bacterium
CCAAACTGATGATCAGGACCGTGGAAAAACCCATATCACCCGCACGTACCGAGTTGTCGAACCCACACTAATGTCCCGCAACATGCCTGCCAATGCAACCTTGTTCGGGAGACAATGGAAGCAACCACCATCGCGGTTTCATTGTTGCAGGTGCGGAACGATGTCTCCGCCCTCTTTTCGCCACGTCCGCGCGGCAGGATGATGTCAAAGCCGATCTGTCTTCGCACAGGGGATTCCATGAGCGTGTTCTCCGACTGGATCAAAGCCCACGGCATCTCCGAGGTGGAATGCCTGGTTCCCGACATGTCCGGTGTCGCCCGCGGCAAGATCGTGCCGGCGGGCAAGTTCGTCTCCATCGCCGAGGACAGGGGCCTGCGCCTGCCCGAAAGCATCTTCGTGCAGACCATCACCGGTGACTATCCGGAGGAGGACGTGACCAACGTCGCCAATGGTGACGTCTATCTTCGTCCCGATTCCGAAACGATCCGGCTGGTGCCGTGGTATGACGAGCCCACCGCCTGTGTGATCAATGATTGCACCTATGTGGATGGCCGCCCGGTCGAGATCTCGCCGCGCGCCGTGCTCAAGCGCGTGCTGGCGCTCTATCACGCCAAGGGCTGGCATCCGATCGTGGCGCCCGAACTGGAATTCTTCCTGGTGCGTCAGAACACCGACAGCGATTACCCGCTGGAGCCGCCGGTGGGCCGTTCGGGGCGGGCCGAGACCGGTCGTCCGGCCTATGGCGTCGATGCGCTCAATGAGTTCGAGGGCCTGTTCGACCAGCTTTACGCCTATGCCGAATCCATGCGGTTGGACGTGGACACCCTGTCGCACGAGGCCGGCAACGGCCAGATGGAGGTGAATTTCGACCATGGTGACGCGCTCGACCTCGCCGACCAGGTATTCCTGTTCAAGCGCACTGTGCGTCAGGTCGCCATGCGCATGGGGGTCTATGCCACCTTCATGGCCAAGCCTATGCAGAACGAACCGGGAAGCGCCATGCACATCCACCAGAACGTGGTGGATGTGCAGACCGGGCGAAATCTGTTCGCCAATGACGATGGTTCTGATACCGAAATGTTCCGCCACTTCATCGGCGGCCTGCGCAAGTACCTGCCGCAGATGATGCTGCTGTTTGCGCCCAACGTGAATTCGTTCCGCCGTCTGGTGCCGGATTTTGACGCTCCCATCAACCTGCATTGGAGCCGCGACAACCGCACCGTCGGCCTGCGCGTCCCCGAATCGGGCCAGGGCTCGCGCCGGGTCGAGAACCGGCTGGCCGGCGCCGACGCCAACCCCTATCTCGCCATCGCGGGTTCGCTGGCCTGTGGCTATCTCGGCGTCATGAACAAGATCGACCCCGGCGAACCCATCAACGGCTCGGGCTATTCCCGCGCCCACTCGCTGCCCTGGCATATGCACGACGCACTGGAGAAGCTGAAGGGCGCCCGTAGCGTGCGCGAGGTGCTGGGCGAGGATTTCTGCGAGGCCTACATGGCCGTCAAGGAAGCCGAATGGGGGGCCTATCAGCGGGTGGTTTCCAGCTGGGAACGTGAGTACCTGCTGCTCAACGTCTGACCACTTTCCCTCCTGCCTCCAAGCCTTGTTGACACTGCCCCCCTTAGGGGGCATACCGGCGCTTGGTCGGGAGGCTGGGAGGCTCCGTGACCGTTCTCTCAAACAACGATCAACGGGGGACGCTTATGCTCGCTCGCCTGACCCGCCTTGCCGCCGCTGCCGTGGTCGGCTTGGCCGCCACTTCGGCCATGGCCCAGGAAAAGGTTGTGAACGTCTACAACTGGTCCGACTACATCGCCAACGACACGCTGGAGAAGTTCGAGAAAGAGACCGGCATCAAGGTCAAGTACGACACCTATGGCGACAACGAGGTGCTCGACACCAAGCTGATGGCTGGCAAGTCGGGCTATGACGTGGTGTTCCCGTCGGCTTCGCCGTTCTTCGCCGCCCAGGTCAAGGCGGGTATCTACCAGAAGCTTGATCTGTCGAAGATCCCCAACGCCGCCGGGCTCGACAAGGAAGTGCTGGCCAGCGTGGCCAAGGTCGATGCGGGCAATGCCCACGGCCTGCCCTACATGATGGCCGCCACCGGCATCGGCTACAACATCGACAAGGTCAAGAAGGCCTATCCCGACGCCCCGCTGGATTCGTGGAAGATCCTGTTCGATCCGGCCGAGGTCGCCAAGCTCAAGGGCTGCGGCGTCTCCATGCTCGACACCCCGGTCGAGGCGGTGCCGGCCATGCTGGCCTATCAGGGCAAGGACCCGCACGCCCAGACCACCGAATCGCTGACTGCGGCCATGGATGCGCTGATGCCGGTGCGCCCGTCGCTGCGCTATGTCAATTCCGAGAAGTACCGCGCTGATCTGGCCAATGGCGACATCTGCCTTGCCCAGGGCTTTGTCGGCGATCTGGTGCAGTCGCGCAATCGCGCCAAGGAAGCCAAGAAGCCGCAGAACATCGGCATCGCCATCCCCAAGGAAGGCGCCCAGGTCAATATCGACATGATGGCCGTCCCGGTGGACGCTCCGCATCCGGCCGAGGCGCTGGCCTTCATCAACTTCATCCTGCGCCCCGACATCATCGCCGAGATCACCAACGAGACCGGCTATGCCAACGCGGTGCCGGCCTCGCTGGCCCATGTGGACCCGGCCATCCGCAACGATCCGGTGATCTTCCCGCCGGCCGAAGTGAAGGCCAAGCTGTTCACCGCTCCGCCGCCCGCCGGCAAGGAGTATGAACGTGCCCGTGCCCGCGCCTGGGCCAAATTCCGCACTGCCAAAAAGTAAGTAGAGAAGCACAAGACCGTGGCAATCGTCGTTCGTTCGGCCCGCGATCTGGATAAGGCCGCTGAAAAGCCCGCCGCCATCCGGATCGAAGGGGTCAGGAAGCAATTCGGTGACGCGACGGCGGTCGCCGGGGTCGATCTGGAAATCCAGGAGGGGGAGTTCTTCTCCCTCCTGGGGCCTTCCGGCTGTGGCAAGACTACGCTCTTGCGCATGCTGGCCGGTTTCGAGACCCCAAGCTCGGGCCGGGTTCTCATCGCCGGTGAGGACATGACCGGGGTGGCGCCGTATGCGCGCCCGGTCAACATGATGTTCCAGTCCTACGCCCTGTTTCCCCACATGAACGTGGAGGACAACGTGGCGTTCGGCCTCAAGCAGGATCACGTGCCCAAGGCCGAGATCAAGGAACGCGTCGCCGCCGCCCTCGATCTCGTGCGCATGGGCAATTTCGCCAAGCGCAAGCCCCATCAGATGTCAGGCGGCCAGCGCCAGCGCGTGGCGCTTGCCCGCTGCCTGGTCAAGCGCCCCAAGGTGGTGCTGCTCGATGAACCGCTCAGCGCGCTGGACAAGAAGCTGCGCGAGCAGACCCAGTTCGAGCTGGTCAACATCCAGGAGAAGGTGGGTATCACCTTCGTCATGGTCACCCACGACCAGGAAGAGGCCATGACCATGTCCACCCGCATTGCGGTGATGGATGCCGGCCGCATCCTGCAGGTGGGACGCCCGCACGAAGTCTACGAATATCCGGTCAACCGCATGGTGGCCGATTTCATCGGCACCGCCAATTTCTTCGCAGGCGTGGTCGAAAGCGCCGAGGGCAGCCACCTGGTGGTGCGCGCCGACGGCCTTGACCTGCCGCTGGCCGCCGAGGGCCATCTGCCCGCCGGCTCCAAATGCGCGGTCATGGTCCGTCCTGAGAAGATCGTCATGAGCCGTGAGGCGCAGCACGGCGCGATCAATCAGCTCAAGGGCAAGGTGGCCGAGATCGCCTATTTGGGCGACGTCTCCATCTATCACGTCAAGCTGGCCTCGGGCATCACCGTGCTGGTGACCAACGCCAACCTGCGTCACTCCGCCGAGCCTGCCGCCACCTGGGAGGACGAAGTGGTGTTGTCGTGGCATCCCGGCAACGCCGTGGTGTTGCCGTGAGGGTAGCGACCTTGAAGCAGCTGTGGGGGCGCCGGGCGGTGCTCGGCATTCCCTATGCGTGGCTGGTTGCCTTCTTCCTGATTCCGCTGCTGATCGTCGCCAAGATCTCGGTGTCCGAGATCGCCCAGGCGGTGCCCCCCTACGAGGCACTGTTCGAGTTCGTCGACGGCAAGCACGTGGAAGTCCATGCCACGTTGCAGAATTTCATCCTGCTGTTCGAGGATGATTTGTATGTCAGCGCCTATTTCCAGTCGCTGACCATCGCCGGCGTGTCCACGTTGCTGTGCCTGCTGATCGGCTATCCCATGGCGCTGGGCATCGCGCGTGCGCCCGAAAGCCAGCGCGGCCCCTTGCTGCTTCTGGTCATCCTGCCGTTCTGGACTTCGTTCCTGATCCGCGTCTATGCCTGGATGGGCATCCTCAAGGACGAGGGCCTGCTGAACGGCCTGCTGATGTGGTTGGGGGTCATCGACGACCCGCTGATCATCCTGAACACCGACATCGCCGTCTATATCGGCATCGTCTATTCCTACCTGCCG
>JAEZFE010000480.1 GCA_023437865.1 Pseudomonadota bacterium
GGTCTCGCGGATCTTGTCGGGCGAGAAGATCGGGATATGGGTGCCTGGGGTAAACTTGCCGTGCTTGTAGGGATTGCGGTCCACTGCGTAATCCAGCATGTCGGTGCGGATGCCGCAGAAATTCAGCAGCGTGTTGCCCTTGCCGGGCGCGCCATAGGCGACGATGGATTTGCCGTACCATTTGGCGCGGATCAGGAAGTCCACCAAGTTCCACTTGGCCTGGCACACCTGCTGGGCAAAGCGCGAGAACCCTTGCAGACGGTCGAGGCCGGCTTCCGCCTCGCGCTTCAGGATGTCGGCGACGATCGGCATGGTGTCGCGCGCGGCTGCCTCGGGGCAGAGATAGAGCCGCAGCGAACCGCCATGGGTCCAGATCTCGTCCACGTCGAAGACCCGCAGCCCGTGGGCGGCGAAAATCTTCCGCGCCGCGAACAGCGAGAAATACGAGAAATGCTCGTGATAGATGGTGTCGTATTGGTTCTCGCTGATCAGCTTGAGCAGATGCGGGAACTCAATGGTCGCCACCCCCCCGGGCTTCAGCAGGATGCGGATGCCCTCGACGAAATCGTTGATGTTGGGTACCTGGGCGAGGACATTGTTGCCGATCACCAAATCGGCCTTCTTCATGCGCTGGGCGCTCATGGCCGAGAAGAATTCCACCTGGGTGGGCACCCCCTTGGCGATGGCCGCCTTGGCCACATTGGCGGCTGGCTCGACGCCGAGCACCGGCACGCCGTGCTTGTGGAAATGCTGAAGCAGATAGCCGTCGTTCGACGCCAGCTCCACCACATGGCTGTCACGCCCCAGGCCTAGCCGGCGGACGATACCGTCCACATAGGCACGGGCATGGGCAATATAGGCGTCTGAGTAGGATGAGAAATAAGCGTATTCGGTAAAGATCTTTTCCGGGCTGACATATTCCTCGAGCTGCATCAGCAAGCAGTGCTCACACACCCGGACCTTCAGCGGATAGAACGGCTCCATGCGGTTGAGCTCGTTGGCCGCCAGGAAGCTCTCGCACAAAGGCGACATGCCCAGGTCGACCACGTCGGCCAACGGACCTCCGCAGAAGCGGCAGCCCGTGGCCGTGCCATGGGAATGATGCGCGCGGCTGTCGGTGAGTTCGGAATCTTTCACGCCACCGGTCCTTTCTTCCAGAGGTCATGGCCCAAGGGTCATGCGTGCCTAGGGATTTAGATCGGGGCGGGGCCTTGAAAGAACCGGACTTCCGGCGATGCCACCGAAGGCACGCCCGTTCTCCGGAAAGCAATTTGGGTTATCCGCCTGCCCGATTTCGCCAGAGGTCAGGCAGGCCTAAGTGTGGGGCGTCGCATCCGACTAGTCGGGAGGAACCCCAATGCATGCCGCCCTGGGAACAGGGACCTCCATGCCGGTCGCCGTCGTCGGCACCGGTTATGTGGGTCTGGTCACCGGCGCCTGCCTGGCCGCCATCGGCCATTCCGTGGTCTGCATCGATTCCGACCCGCGCCGCGCCGAAACGGTGGCGCGGGGCGAGACGCCCATTCATGAGGACGGCCTGCCCGAACTGGTGAGGGAAGGCGTTCATGCGGGCCGGCTGACAGCCACCAACGACCTGGTCGCTGGCATCGACGGCGCCAAGGTCATCCTGATCGCGGTCGGCACGCCGTGCGAGGACGGCCGCATCGACCTTTCCGCCGTCGAGGAAGCCTCGCGCCAGATCGGCGCCGCCATCAAGGGGCGCAGCGACTTCCCGGTGGTGGTGGTGAAAAGCACAGTGGTGCCTGGCACCACCGACAGCCTGGTGCGCCGCGCCATCGAGATTGCGAGCGGCGGGCGCGCCGGAGAATTGTTCGGCTTGGCCATGAACCCGGAATTCCTGAGCCAGGGTTCGGCGGTGCACGACTTCATGAATGCCGACCGCATCGTCATCGGCGCCTGGGATGCGCGCTCGGGCGATGCCCTCGAGCAGATGTACCGCGCCTTCCCGGCGCCCATCCTGCGCATGGGCATCCGCGATGCCGAGATGGTGAAGTACGCCGCCAACGGCTTGCAGGCGACGCTGATCTCGTACGCCAACCAGATCGCCGCGTTGTGCGAGGCCGTGCCCGGCACCGATCAACGCAAGGTGTTCGCCGCCGTGCACCTCGACCGCATGCTCGATGGCCCCGAGGGCGAGCGCGCCGGAGCCACCCGCTTCCTGATGGGCGGGATCGGCTTCGGCGGCTCATGCTTCCCCAAGGACCTTCAGGCGCTGGCCGCCCATGGCCGCCGCCTGGGCGTGCCGCTGCCGCTGATCGAGGCGGTCAGCGTGGTCAACAATGTCCGTCCGGCGCAGGCGCTTAACCTGCTGTCCGGCGCGCTGGGCGGAATTTTCGAGAAGCGGGTGGCCGTGCTGGGGCTGGCGTTCAAGCCCGACACCGACGACTTGCGCGAATCGCCCGCGCTCAGACTGATCTCGCGCCTGCAATCGCGCGGTGCCGAGGTGCGCAGCCACGATCCCCTGCCCGCCGCCCGCAAGCGTGCGCGCGAGCAGGCAATTCCGGTGTCCGACAGCGTCGAGGCCGCCATCGGCGGCGCCGACGCCATTGTCATCGCCACCGCCTGGCCCGAATACCGCGCCCTTGACTGGCCCGGCCTGGCCGCCCTGCTCCGCACCCCCGTGGTGCTGGACGGTCGTTTCGTGCTGGACGGCATCGACCTTCCGCGCTGGCTGCGGGTGATCCGCGTCGGCGTCGGTGAGGAAACCCAAGAAAACCCGGCAGAGGAGTGAGCATGATCACCGACGTCATCCGTGAAGACGCCCGCCGCGTGGTCGACGACCTGGGCCGCCTGCTGGAGCCCCTGGCCGGCACCCGCGTGCTGGTCACCGGCGCCGCCGGCTTCCTGGGCGCCTTCTTCCTGGACGTTCTGGATGCCTTCAATGAAAAGCATTCCGCCCACCCCGCCCAGGTGACCGCCATGGACAATTTCATGGTCGGCCCGCCCGAGCGCATCTCGCACCTGCTGGGCAAGCCCTGGCTGTCGCTGAAAACTGCCGACGTGTCCAAGCC
>JAEZFE010000085.1 GCA_023437865.1 Pseudomonadota bacterium
CAGTAAGCTCAAGCACTTCAGGCGGATTGCGACCCGCTTCGACAAGTCGGCCAGGAATTTCCTCGCCGCCGTCATGCTCGCCTCAACCCGCCTGTGGATGCGGACTTATGAGTCCAGAACCTAGCCCAGCAGCGCCGTGACCCGCCGCTGGAGTCCCTGGGCATCGAACGGCGCCCGCACCTTGGCATCATTGTCGAAATAGACGAACACGTCGCGCCCGCCTTGGGCCCACCGCACCACCCGTGCGGCCCATTCGTCCAGCGCGTCATCGTCGTAGCCACTGGCGTAGAGCTGTTCCGAGCCGTGCAGGCGGCAATAGCAATAATCCGCCGTCAGATCGAACAGGCGCGGCCAATCCACCGTGTCGGCACACACCAAGGCCACCCGGTAGCGAGCCAGCATCGCGATGAACGCCGGGTCCACGAAACTGTCGTGGCGGATCTCCATGGCGTGGCGCAGGGGCGCCGATACCTTCGGCACCAGCGACGCGCGCCCGGCCACCTTGGCGTCGTGGCGGGCGGCGATGCGGGCGGCCTCGTCCATGTCGTGCGGCAGCATGGCGAGAAACGGCTCGATGCGCTCCTGCTTGAACGGGAAGGTGGGCGGGAATTGCCACAGGATGGGCCCCAGCTTGTCGCCCAGTTCGAACAGCCCGCTGGCGAGGAAATTGGCCAGCGGCACCTCGAACTCCTTCAGCCGCAGGATATGGGTGAGATAGCGCGGCGCCTTGACCGAGAAGACGAAGCCGGGCGGTGTCTGACCCGCCCAGGCCGTGTAATTCACGGGCCGCTGCAAGGCATAGAACGACCCGTTCAGCTCGATGGAGTTGAAGACCGAGGCAGCAAACGGCAACTCGTCTTTCTGCCGCAGATCCTCGGGATAGAACACGCCACGCCATGGCGGGTAGCGCCAGCCTGAGATGCCGATGCGCACCCGCGCCGTCATGGCGCCGCCGGAGGCGACGCAGACCAGCGTGGCAAGATGGCGCAAGCAGTCACGCTGCCTCCGGAATCAGTCGCGGTCAGCCTTGCATGTGGCGCAACCCGCCTGTGCATTCAATCCTCGGCGGCGCGGCCCCAGGCCCGTCAGGCGCCTCGCGCGGGTCAGCCGCGGACATGACCTCCCTGATTCCGCAACGCATGCATTTCCGGCATTTGAAATTGGCATAAGCAATTTTCCGTATGCCCATCGTATTAAGAGAAATGCCAGGAGAGGACGCCCCTTAGAGAGTTTCCATAAACCAAGAGCCGCTTTATGACATAGCCACAAATGCATAAATGCAATTATTGATGACGGATAACTCATTTCCCACCGACCCTGGCCGCCAGCATCATTACCACTGATAATTGGGAAAACAGGTGCGGTCGAAGCCATGTTCAGCGAAATTTCCCGCCGTCATTTCCTATCGGGTGCGGCGGCTTTTGGCCTCGCCGCGCAGTCGTTTCCCGCCTTTTCGCAAACGCCCTCCAAGCTGCTGGGCCATGCTGCCATCGGCAACGGCCCCGAGGCCGTGGCGGTGCTGCACCAATGGCTGGGTGACCACACCAATTTCGACTGGGCCAGTCCGCTCTTCTCGCGCGACAAGGCCACCTATGTGCTGACCGATCTGCGGGGCTATGGCCTGTCGCGGCACCTGACCGGCCAATACACCATCGAGGAGGCGGCGGCCGACGTGCTGGCGCTGATGGACAAGCGAGGTTTCAGCCGCTTCCACGTGGTCGGCCATTCCATGTCGGGCATGATCGCGCAATATCTGGCGCTGCACTTCCCCGACCGTGTGAAGAGCGTGGTGTGTATCTCGCCGGTGCCGGCCTCCGGCTACAAGGGCGACCCGGCGCCGCTGCGCGCCGTCATCACTGACGATGCCGCCTTCGCCACCGCCGTCCACAAGCGCACCAGCGCCCGTTATGGCCAGCCCTTCGTCGACTGGATGCGGTCGGTCGCCCGTACCGCCTCGCCCGAGGCGCTGGAGGGCTACCTGACCATGTTCACCACCACCGATTTCGCCGCCCAGGCGGTCAACTTGCCGATCCCAGCGGTGCTGATCACCGGCGCCAGGGACATCAAATTTTACAGCCAAGGCGATCTGGAGCCCCAGTTCCGGAAGGCGTTCACCAACCTGCAGGTGGCCGCCATCGCCGATGCCGGGCACTACCCGATGATGGAAACGCCCATTCTGCTCGCCGCCCTGGTCGAGCGCGCCATCTTCGGCCAGCCCGTCACCAAGAATGCCCGTGTTGGCCGGCCCGGCGCGGGTGAGTTAGCGCAAACCTCAGATGTTCAAGGGGGAATTGTATAATGATCCGCAAGAGCCTGTTTCAGTTCGCCTGCGCTGCCACCGTCGCCCTGATGGCCGCCGCCCCCGCCCGGGCCGAGGACCCCAGCGGCCCCAAGGCCGATGAAGTGGTCGCCTTCGTCAAGAAGGCCGTCGCGTATGTGGGCACCGCCGGCGAGGCCAAGGCCTTCGCCGACTTCTCCAACACCTCCTCGCCCGATTGGATCAAGGGCGAGCTGTACATCTTCTGCCACCAGATCTCGACCGGCCTCAACCAGGCCCATGGCGGCAATCCCGGCCTGGTCGGCAAGAACGTCTCGGGCTTCAAGGACCCCGATGGCGTGCTGGTCAACCAGCTGATCTTCGAAAAGGTCAAGGCCCAGGGCAAGGGCTGGGTCGAGTACAAGTGGCCGAGCCCGACCACCAAGAAGGTGGAACCCAAGGCGATCTATTCGGAAAAGGTCGGCGCCGACACCGTCTGCGGTTCGGGTTACTATAAGTAAGCTAAGTCAAGGTCGAGGGCCGTCAGTGATGAGAAAGTTCAGCGACATTCCGCTTCTTTTCAAGGTCATCCTGTCACCACTGACGGCCATCATCGCCTTGGTCGGCGTGGGCATCCTGGGCGTGGTCAACGCTAATGGCCTGGAGGCCCGCCTGACCACGCTGAACGACGTGGTGTTCAACGAGGTTCAGCAGGGCCTGGAACTCAAGGATTCGGTGGGCATCTTCCACGCCCATCTGTTCGCGTTGATGTCGGCGGCGGTCAACGAGACCGACAACGCCAAGCGTGAGAAGTCCGTCAAAAGCCTGATGGACGAGCTGAAGGCGGTCACCGACGCGGTCACCGCCGCCATGTCCACCAAGACCGCGACCACCGTCACCCCCAACCTGCCCAAGGTATTCAAGAACTATAAGGATGCCGCCCTGGTCGCCATCGACATGGGCTCCACCGATGCCGCCTACGGCGTCATCATGATGGGCGACACCGACAACCAGTTCTGGAAGCTGCGCAAGGAAATCGAGACGCTGAACAAGGCGTTGGGCGACGAGCGCGTCGCCATGGTCGCGCAATTGCGCGAGCAGGGCAAAGCCGCCGGCCGCCAGCAGGTGTGGGTGGCCGTGCTGGTGTCGCTGGCCTCCATCGCCGCCGCCATCCTGATCGCGCGCCAGATCGCCAATCCGATTACCAAGCTGACCTCGACCATGACCGTGCTGAGCCAGGGCAACCTGGACGCGCCGGTGCCCGAGGCCGACCGCCTGGACGAGGTGGGCGCCATGGCCCGCGCGCTCGGCACCTTCAAGGATTCCATGCTGACCGCGCGGCACCTGGAGGAGCAGCAGCACGCCCAGACCGCCCAGCAACTGGCCCGCGCCGAAAAGATTTCGGCCGCCATCAGCGCGTTCCAGAACCAGCTCGCCACCATGTTGGGCGAGCTGGGCATCGCCGCCGATGAACTGCGTGGCACCTCGGAAGCGATGTCGGCCACCGCCGAGATCACTTCGGAGGCTTCGGCCAAGGCCGCCACCGGTGTGGAGCAGACCTCGTGCGCGGTCGAGACCGTGGCCGCCGCCACCGAGGAATTGTCGTCCTCGATCAACGAGGTTTCGCACCAGGTCCGCAATTCGTCGGATGTGGTCAAGCGCGCCACCGAAGAGGTGGCCGAGACCGATGGCACCGTGGCCAGCCTGCTGAAGGCGGTCGAGCAGATCGGCGACATGGTGTCCAACATTTTCCAGATCGCCCACCAGACCGATCTGCTGGCGC
>JAEZFE010000174.1 GCA_023437865.1 Pseudomonadota bacterium
ACATGCTGCTGCTGGACGAGCCCACCGCCTCACTCGACCCTGACACCGCCGACTGGGTGCGGGGCTACTTCCAGGCCTACCAGCGCGCCAGCGGGGCCACGTTGCTGCTCGCCTCCCACAACATGACCGAGGTCGAGCGCATGTGCGACGCGGTGCTGATGATGAAGGCGGGGCGGATCGTCGACCAGGGCAGCCCGGGCGAACTGATCGCGCGCTACGGGCGCGCCACCATGGAGGAAGTGTTCCTCGATATCGCCCGCGACCGGCGGGCGGAGGCGGCGCAATGAGCGGTTTCTCCCTCCGGCGTGTCTACGCCATCGTGCTGCGCCATCTCTACATCCTGCGCGGGTCGTGGACGCGGGTGTTGGAGATGGCCTATTGGCCGGCCATAAATGTGGTGGTGTGGGGCTTCACCAGCCGCTTCTTCGTCGAGCATTCCTCGTGGGTGGCCCAGGCGTCTGGCGTGCTGATCGGCGCCGTTTTGCTGTGGGACGTGATGTTCCGCGGTAATCTGGGCGTGTCGCTGTCCTTCCTCGAGGAGATGTGGTCGCGCAATCTCGGCCATCTGTCGGTTAGCCCGTTGCGGCCCCACGAACTGGTCGCCGCCATGCTGACCATGAGTTTCATCCGCACCCTGATTGGCGTGGTGCCCGCCATGCTGATGGCCATCCCGCTCTATCACTTCTCGGTATTCGAATTGGGGCTGCCTCTGGTCGGGTTCTGGGTCAATCTGATGGTGACCGGATGGGCGGTTGGCTTGGCCGTGTCGGCCCTGGTGCTGCGCTTCGGCCTGGGGGCGGAGAGCTTGGCCTGGGTGATCGTGTTCGCGCTCGCGCCGCTGGCCGGCATCTACTACCCGGTCGCGACCTTGCCCGGCTGGCTGCAGCCCGTGGCCTGGGCCTTGCCGCCGGCTCACGTGTTCGAAGGGATGCGGGCGATCATGTTCGGCCAGGGCTTCCAGGCCCATCTGTTCGCTTCGGCGGCGGCGCTGAATGCGGTGTATCTGGCGGCGGCGACCGCGTTGTTCCTGCACACGCACCACGTGGCGCGCCAGCGGGGACTGCTGCTGAATGTGGGTGAATAAGCACAGGAAGGGATGAGGCCAGCCGTGCGGATCGTGCCGACCTATCCGGCCATGTGGACCGATGTCGTGGACCTCCGCGACTTCTACGACACCAGCCTGGGCCAGATGGCGCGGCGGATGATCCGCCGCCAGTTGCGCCTGCTATGGCCGGACGTGGCGGGCATGCGCGTGCTGGGGGTGGGCTTTGCCACTCCCTACCTGCGGCCCTTCCTGACCGAGGCCGAGCGGGTGCTGGCGGTCATGCCGGCCAGCCAGGGTGTGCTGCCGTGGCCGCCCGAGGGGCCGGGTCTGACCATGCTGGCCGACGAGACCGAGTTGCCGCTGCCCGACCGCTCCATGGACCGTATCCTGCTGGTTCATGCATTGGAGGCCACCGAACAGGTGCGTGCCATGATGCGCGAGATGTGGCGGGTCCTGGCCGATGGCGGCCGCCTATGCATCGTCGTCCCCAACCGGCGCGGCATCTGGGCGCGGCTCGACCGCACACCGTTCGGCAATGGCCGGCCCTACACCAACAACCAGCTCGCCCGCATGCTGCGTGACAACATGTTCACGCCGGTCGCCGGCACCGGAGCCTTGTTCCTGCCGCCGACCACCTCACGCATGGCGTTGCGCTCGGCCCCCGCCATCGAGGAACTGGGGCAGCGCTGGTTTGAGGGATTCGCCGGGGTGAACATCATCGAAGCCACCAAGCAGATCTACGCAGCCTCCGGCCTGCGCGAAGGCAAGGTCAGGCGGCGCGTCTACGTGCCAGTGGCGCAGGGCTTTTCCTAAGGGCTACGTCCGGCTGAGGACGAACAGCCCTTGCGCGGCGAACAGGTTCGCCAGCCAGCCTTGGCCGTCGATGCGCATCACCCCGCCGTCGCGGTCGAGCGCGATGCCGCGCTCGACCGTGATTCCTAAATCGCGGCACAGCACCAGGAAGTCACGGATGGTGCAGAAATGGATGTTCGGGGTGTCGTACCACTCATAGGCCAGGGTGTCGGTCACCGGCATGCGGCCCGAGATGGCGAGATCGCCGCGCACCCGCCAATGGCCGAAATTGGGGAAGGACACAATAGCGCGCCGGCCGATGCGCAGCATGTTGGCCAGCACGGTCTTGGGCTCGTAGGTGGCCTGCAGGGTCTGGCTCAGGATCACCGTGTCGAAGGCGCCGCTGGGATAGTCGTTGAGGTCGGTATCAGCGTCACCCTGGATCACCGACAGCCCTTGCGCCACGGCGGCGGAGACGCCGGCCATGCTCAACTCGATGCCGCGCCCGTCCACATCCTTGTGCTTGCCCAACCAGGCCAGCAGGGTGCCGTCGCCGCAGCCGACGTCAAGCACGCGCGAGCCGTGTTCGACCATGTCGGCGATCAGCTTCAGATCAACACGCAGGTTGCCGTTGGACATCATCATGGCTTCAGCCCGTGATGGGAGGCGGCGGCTTCCAGGAAGCCCGTCAGGGTCGCGTGGAATTCGGGCTCGTCCAGCAGGAAGGCGTCGTGGCCCTTGTCGGATTGGATCTCGACGAAGCTGACATTGGCTGCCACCGCGTTCAGCGCGCGCACCACGTCGCGGCTTTCGCAGGTGGGGAACAGCCAGTCCGACGAGAACGAGACGACGCAGAAGCGGGTCTTGGTGCCGGCGAAGGCCTGGGACAACTGGCCGCCGTGCTCCGCCGCCAGGTCGAAGTAATCCATGGCCCGCGTGATGTAGAGATACGAGTTGGCGTCGAAGCGGTCCACGAAGGTCGAGCCCTGGTGGCGCAGATAGCTCTCGATCTGGAACTCGGCGCCGAAGCCGTATTGGAACGCGTCGCGATCACCCTGCAGGTTGCGGCCGAACTTGCGGTGCAGCGCCGCTTCCGACAGGTAGGTGATG
>JAEZFE010000190.1 GCA_023437865.1 Pseudomonadota bacterium
GATGCGTTGGGCCTGGATTACATTGAGGGCGGTTGGCCGGGCGCCAATCCGACCGATGATTCGTTCTTCGCCAATCCGCCTGTTTTCGGCAACGCCAAGCTGGCGGCCTTCGGCATGACCCGGCGTGCCGGGCGCTCCGCGGCCAACGATCCCGGGCTCAACACCCTGATGGCGCACGACGCGGTCAAGGTCATCACCATGGTGGGCAAGTCGTGGGACTTTCAGGTCACCGTAGCCCTGGGCATCGAACTGGAAGAGAACCTGCGCATGATCGGCGAGTCGGTCGCCCATGCGCGGACCCGGGTGTCCGAAGTCATGCTCGATGCCGAGCATTTTTTCGACGGCTACAAGCGCAACCCCGATTACGCGCTCAAGGCGCTCAAGGCCGCCTACGACAATGGCGCGCGCTGGGTGGTCTTGTGTGACACCAATGGCGGTTCGCTGCCGCACGAGGTTGAGCGCATTGTCGGCGAAGTCATCGAGGCTGGTATTCCGGGCAGCCATCTCGGCGTCCACTGCCACAACGATACCGAAGCGGCAGTAGCCAATTCGCTGGCGGCGGTGAAGGCCGGCGTGCGTCAGGTCCAGGGCACCATCAACGGCCTGGGCGAGCGCTGCGGCAACGCCAACCTCGTTTCCATCATTCCCAATCTGATGCTGAAGATGGGCTTCGAGACCGGCATCTCCGAAGACAACCTCAAGCAGTTGGTGCGGGTCAGCCGTGCGCTGGACGAGGTGTTGGATCGCAAGCCCAACCGCTCGCAGCCCTATGTGGGCGGCTCGGCCTTCGCCCATAAGGGCGGGTTGCACGTCTCTGCGGTCGCTAAGGATCCCACCTGCTACGAGCACATCGACCCCGCGCGCGTGGGCAACGCCCGCCAGATCGTGGTTTCCGATCAGGCCGGTCGTTCGAACATCGTCGCCCGCATGGCCGATCTCGGCATCGACATCGAGACGGTCAAGCGCGATGCCCTGGTGCATGTGGTCGAGCAGATGCAGGTGGATTTCGACCCGCGCGAGGTGTCGGATCTGGTGGACCTGATCAAGCGGCTGGAGCACGAGGGCTATGCCTACGACACCGCCGCTGCCAGCTTCGAGTTGCTGGTGCGCCGTGCGCTGGGCCAGGTGCCGGAATACTTCAAGCTGGAACGCTACCGCGTCATCGATGAGCGCCGCCGCAACGCCGTCGGCGATTGGGTCACCCTGTCGGAAGCCACCGTCAAGGTCGAGGTGGCGGGCCGCGAATTCATGCAGGTGGGCGAGGGGAACGGCCCGGTCCATGCCTTCGACGTGGCGTTGCGCCAGGTGCTGACCGGCGCCTATCCGGAACTGGAAGTGCTGGAGCTGGCGGATTACCGCGTCCGCATCGTCGAAAGCACCGCCGGAACCGGGGCCAAGACCCGCGTCACCATCGAAAGCACCGACGGCAAGGGCAATCGCTGGACCACCGTGGGCGTGCACACCAATGTGCTGGAAGCCTCGCTGGAGGCGCTCCAGGACAGCATCGCCTACATGCTGTATCGGTTCCGCTCGCTCTAATCGTCGTCGGCCATCGGGCGGAACCGGCGGCTACAGTCTGAATTCCTGGTCCAGCCTTGCCACCGGGATGTGGCCGGTCGGCGCGGGCTGATACGGCTGGCGGTCGCCCTTGAACAAAATGCCGATGTTAAAGCCATCGTCGGTCATCAGCCGCTTGGCGGCGGTGGCGGCGTCGCTGGTGGCGGCGAGGGCGGCGGGGCGGACTACGTTCTTCCACTCGCGCTGTTCCTCGCGGAAGGTGACGCAGGGACTCATCACCACGATGATGGAAAAGCCGGGATGGCGGATGCCTTCGGCAATCAACTGGGCGGTAGCGTTGGGGGCGCCTGAGAACGCCCGCGCGATGAAATTGGCGCCTGCGGCCAGCGCGATGGCCAGCGGATTGAACGGCGCCAGACCGGTCCCGCCGGGTGGCGCCATGGCCGAGGCATCCCAATCGGCCTCGGTGGTGGGGGACGGCTGGCCCTTGGTCATGCCGTAGACCCGGTTGTCCATGACCACATAGGTCATGTCCACGTTGCGCCGGCACGCATGCAGGAAGTGGTTGCCCCCAATGGAAAAGCCGTCGCCGTCGCCGCCTGCTGCCAGCACGGTCAAGTCGGGCCGCGCCAGCTTCAGGCCGGCGGCAACCGCCAGCGCACGGCCATGGATGGAGTGGAAACCATAGGTGTTGGTGTAGGCCGGGATGCGCGACGAGCAGCCGATACCCGAGACCACCGAGGTTTGATGCGGCGCCAATTCCAGGTCGGCGAAGGCCTTGGTGATGGACGACAGCACGGCGTAATCACCGCAGCCCGGGCACCACACCGGCTTGACGTCCGATTTGTAGTCCTTGGCGGTGTAGGCGAGGGCGCAATTGTCGGTCATGGTCACTTCCCTCCCATGGCGAGCAGCCGCTTATGAATTTCGGCGGGGCGGATCGGCAGGGGACCGGCGCGGTGCAGGTGATGCGTTTCGGGCAGATCGTACTCGCTGCGCAGGTAGCGGCGGAACTGGCCCAGATGGGATAACTCGACCACCAGCACTTTCCTGACGCCGGCCAGCGCCCTGGCCATCTCGGCAGGCCGCGCCGGGTAGAGCAGGCGGGGCGAGATCAGCCGGACGTTCACGCCATCGGCGCGCGTCCGCGCGGCCGCCTCGCGGGCGGCGCCGGTGCATGAGCCCCAGGTGAGGACGGCCAGCGCGCCGTCGCCTTCTATCGTGGCCCAATGCTCGCCGTACTCATGTCCGGTCAACTTGTTCAGCCGCTTGTCGAGTTGGGCGAAGTGGTCGCTGGATTGCGAGGAGGGCAGGCCGGTCTCGGTATGCTCCAGGCCGTCGGCGGTATACTGGCAGCCCGGCGTCCCCGGCACCGGCATGGGGGATACACCGGTATTGGTCAGGGCATAACGCTTGAACTGCATTCCCTCGGGCGGGCTTTCCGCTGTCAGGCGCTTGCCGGCGAAGGCCACGCCCGCAGGCTCCGGGATGATGGCCCGGCTCTGGCCCAAGGAC
>JAEZFE010000272.1 GCA_023437865.1 Pseudomonadota bacterium
ACCCGACGCACCGCCCCCGGCAGAGCCGCCCGAGGCACCGCCCGCCGAGCCGCCGGCAGCCGCCTTGGCCTCCTTGCCGGCCAGGAAATCGTGAAAGGAATCGGGCATCACCGGCGATACCGCGACCGCCAGGCCGAGGCCGCCAACCACGCCGATCCGCTTGATGAAGATACGTGCTGTCCGTGCCGAACCCATGATGGCTCCCTTACGCCTGACCTGGACGTCCGTCCGTCGCCCGTTCGATGGCGACAAGGCCCAACATGGGGCGATCGTTTGGCTGGCAACATCGCTCTTAAGGAGATTCTTCCGCGCAGGGGAACTCTCCGCCCGATAGTCCACCCTGGGGCCCGGCTTGACCTATCTTTCCCCCATCGATGCGGGCTTCACCACCACGGACAGGACTACCGATGATGCGCGCCTTAGTCTTTGTGTCAGCGTCGCTGCTGCTGGCCGCCTGCGCGGCCGGAACCACCGGGCCTTCACCGACCGCCGAGCGCGCGTCGCTTCAGCTGCCGCCCGCGCCACTGCCGACGTACAAGGTCGGTGATCAGGTCACCTGGAGCAACGGCCAAACGGAAACCGTGGTGGCGGTGGACGGCGAGGTCGTCAGTTGGCGCGACCAGGACGGCAACACCTACAAGGGCTACCGCAACTTCGCCCTGCCCTCGCTGGAATGGGACTATCCGATCAACAAGGCGACCACTGAGATCCCGGTGGCCGCCGACATCCTTTGGCCCTTGCAGCCGGGAAACGGCACCCATTTCAAGGTCAAGCAACGGCTGACCATGAAGATCCACGATTCCTCCGTCGCTTATTACGACGAATGGTCCTGCGGCGTGCTGGGCGCCGAGAAGATCAAGACCCGGCTGGGCCGGTTCGATACCCACAAGGTGCGCTGCCAGCGTTATTGGCAGGGCAGCAATGTCGGCGAGGTCACGTGGAACTATGCTCCCTCGGTGGGCCGGGTCGTGCGCCGGACGTGGACCGGCGCCAAGGAGCCCGAAGAGCTGATCGCCATCGGCACCGGCCCTGTCGATGCCAGGGCCGAGAAGGTGGCCGCCCAGCTGCGCCAGAAGGGGCTGGAGACCCTGGCCTCGGGCGCCAAGGCGGTGGGCCGCACCGCCTCGGTGATGTCTGCGGTCCAGCCCAAGGCGACCTTCGTCACCAGCGAAGGATCGGTGTGCCGCGACTTCATCCAGACCGTGGTCACCCGTCAGGCCCGCGCCACCAGTGCCGGCACCGCCTGCCGCTCGCCGGAGGGCAAATGGCAGGTGGTGGACAAAATCAAGACGACGGACGATTAACCCCTACCGCCCCCACACTTCCTTTGCCCGGTGCGCCAGGCCGCTGGCCACCGAGATGAACTCGCCGCCCGCCGACAGCTTTTCCTCGCCGAAGCGGCGGGCGAAGATGGCGCGCACGGCGGGCACCAGCGACGAGCCGCCGGTCATGAACACACGATCCACCTTGGCCGGCGGCATAGCGGTGCTCTCCAGCAGGCCGTCAACGCAGGTTTCGATGCTCTCCAGCTCGGGACGGATCCAGTTTTCGAACTCGGCACGGGTGACCCGGCGGGCAATGCGCACTGGGTCGTGGTCGAAGACGAATTCGGTGGCGTCGGCGTGCGACAGCTCCACCTTCGCTTTCTCAACCGCGCGGTAGAGGTGGTAGCCCAGGTTGTATTCGATCAGCGCCAGCAATTGCTCGATCGCCTCGGGCTGATCGACCTTACGCTCGAGATCACGCAGGAGCCTGAGCGTGGAGGGCGTGTTGAGGAAGCTGACGTGGTGCCAACGCTCCAGCTTGCCGTAGATCCAGGCCGGCATGGGCAGACGCTTGCCGTGACTTTCGAAGGTGGCGTCCTTGCCCAGCGGGCCAGCGATGCCGTGCTGGACCATGCGGCGGTCGAAGGCGTCGCCGGCAATGCCGACACCCGAGGTGCCGAGGATGGCATCCTCGGGCCGGTTCAGCTTGGCCCGGCTCGGCCCCAGGCGGATCAGGCAGAAATCGCTGGTGCCGCCGCCGAAATCGGCAACCAGCACGGTCTCGTCACGGGTGAGGCCGCTCTCATAATAATAGGCGGCGGCGATGGGTTCGTATTCGAACAAAACGTCGTCGATGCCGGCCTTGCCGAACGCCTCCAGCAGACGCGCGGTGGCGAATTCGTCCTCACTCTCACCGCCCTCGGCGACAAAGCGCACCGGGCGGCCGGCCACCACCCGCGACGTGCCGCCCACATGCTGGCCGAGATGGCCGACGATGCGCGCGATCAGGTCCTCCAGCGAGTAGGTGCGCCCGAGGATCGAGGTGGACGAAAACGCCCGGCTGGTCAGGTACGACTTGAAGCTTTGCAGGAAGCGGCATTCGCCGTCGCCGTGCAGATAGGCGTCGATGGCGTCGTGGCCAACCAGGCCGTCGCGGTGATCCTTGTCGAAGGCCAGCACCGAGCGCAGCGTCGAGGCCGGCCCCGCCGCAGTGGCGAAAGGCCGCACCTGGGCCTGCCCGTCGGCGCCCAAGGTGGCCACGGCGCTGTTGGAGGTCCCGAAGCCCATGCCGACGAACATTGAAGCGCATCCCTGTGGCTAAAAAGGAAACGACCAGTCAACCCGACCGACTGACTGGCCCTGCCC
>JAEZFE010000274.1 GCA_023437865.1 Pseudomonadota bacterium
ATGGTCCAGTACAGCGGCGTGATCGCCATGGGCGGCATGAGCTTGGCCATGATCCTGGCATTGCGCCCGCGCTGGCCGGAAGCATGGTTCGGCGGTTTGGACAAGATGTATCGCCTGCACAAATGGCTGGGCATCGCCGCCCTCGTCGTCGCGGTCATCCACTGGCTGTGGTCAAAGGCGCCGAAATGGGCGGTGGGCTGGGGGTGGCTGACCCGGCCGCAACGGGGGCCGCGTCCGGTTCTGGAGGATACCGTCGCGCAATTGTTTCAGAGCCTGCGCGGCACCGCCGAAGATGTCGGCGAATGGGCCTTCTACGCCACCGTGCTGCTGATCGCGCTGGCGCTGATCAAGCGTTTTCCCTACCGGCTGTTCTTCAAGTCCCACCGCCTGCTGGCCATCGCTTATTTGGTGCTGGTTTTCCACGCCGTCGTCCTGATCAGGTTTGCCGACTGGGGCGCGCCCATCGGCTGGGCCATGGCCCTGCTTCTGGCCGGTGGCACCTGGGCCGCCGTCGTGGTGCTGCTCCGCCGCGTCGCCGCCGACCGTCGGTTTGCGGGCACGATCACCGCTCTTCACTACTATCCGGGCGTGCGCGTGCTCGAAATTGCGATCGAGGTGCTGCGGGGCTGGCCGGGCCACAAGGCGGGCCAGTTCGCCTTCGCCACCTCGGACGCCGCGGAAGGCGCCCATCCCTACACCATCGCCTCGGCCTGGGACGGCAACGATCGCCACATCACATTCGTGGTCAAGGAATTGGGCGACCATACCCGGCGGCTGCGGGAGAAGCTGCGGGTCGGCCAGGCGGTGACGGTGGAAGGGCCTTATGGCTGTTTCGCCTTCGATGATTCCTGCCCGCAACAGATCTGGGTGGGCGCCGGCATCGGCGTCACGCCCTTCATCGCCCGCATGAAGTTGCTGGCGGCTAGCCCCCAGCGTCCGCCGCAGACCGTCCACTTCTTCCACACCAGCCGCGACTATGACGAGGGCGCCATCGCCAAGCTTACCGCCGATGCGGCGGCGGCTGGCGTGCGCCTGCATGTGCTGATCGATGCCCGCGACGGCCGCCTGGACGGGAAACGCATACGCGCGGCGGTGCCGGAATGGCGTGACGCCAGTCTGTGGTTTTGCGGCCCGGCGGGCTTCGGGCAGACGTTGCGGCAAGACTTCGCCACCCAGGGCATGGATGTGGGCCGGCGCTTCCACCAGGAACTCTTCGCGATGCGGTAGTAATCCGACCCGGCGCGGGGCAAGCCCCTAGTCAAAATCGTTCAGCCCGGGGGTCCAGCGGTCCTGGCTGGGGACCGTATAGGGCGAAGTCTCAGAATTTCCAGGAATGACCCAAGGCCTTTGTCCGGGTTCCATGGCGCGGGGCTGTTGGGCCAATTGATCGTTATCGCGCCGCAATTGGTCGATTTCCCAGGCGCCTCGGTTGGGATCGGTTTGGCATAGGCCGGTACCGTAGGATAGTCGGCGTTCAGCAAGGTAGCGGTCGCTGGTGGAGAGCTGTTGGTTCAGCAGAAGCTCGCGCTCGACGGTGCGGGCCTGGCTCCGGCAATCCACCTCCTGGGCCAACGCCGGAGTGCCAGCCACCAGCAGGCTGATCAGCAATACCCTCACCCTCATTGGACCTCGCCGCCCAACTCGTCCACTTCCACCGAGGGCACGCGGGCGGTCTGGGTGTCCGTCATGCCCAGGCTGACGTGCAGGTTGGATAGGTGGGCCTCGCCAAGGACCGGGTCGGTGGCGCACTCGCCGCGCGCGACTTCCAAGCGGCGCTGGGCGTCGCGCAGGGCATCCTGCGAGAGTGAGTTTCGATTTTGCTCGATCATCTGGCGGGTATTCTCGAGCTGCTGATTGCACAAGGTGGCGCCGGGAGCATTCTGTGCGGCGGCGGCGAAAGGCGCCAATAGCGCGGCCACGGCCAAGGCCGGAAAGGCTTTCATGCGCAGACCCTCACCCTGGTTGCATTCCTTTGACCTTAGATGGGAGTGCGTTTCGCGCGTTGTCATCCGCCGGCAGGGGGAGTGGGCTTTGGCGTAGGCCTGTGCGCTAACGGTCGCCGGGGCCGACCAAGCTGGAACCGGGCGGGCTGCCGGGGATGGGCCGGTTGTTGGTGGAGAGCGCCTGATCGGCTTGGTAGATGCGCTGCATCTCGCGCGCGACGCCGGGATCGGTGGCGGCCTTGCGGTCGATGGCATCGAGCCGCCGCTCGCCCTCGCGCTGCTCGGAGGGTGTCAGCACGTTCTGCTGAGCGCGCAGCGACTGGCGGTCGATCCGGGTGTCGGGCGGCGGGGCTGGCTCGCGCTCCGCCGTGCGGTGCGGTGCTGAACCCGAGCTCAGCGGGCGGCACTGGTCGATGGCGGCGTACAGGGCTTGGCGCGCCCGCTCGGCCTGGTCGGGGCTCATGGGTTCGTGGCGCAGGTTGTCGGCGATGCGTTTGACCTTGGCATCGCAGGTGACGCGCGGCTCGGCGAAGGCCAAGCCGGGCAGGGCGACCATCAACAAAGCAAGGACCAGGCGCATGGCAAACCTCGCGATTGTCACCCCGAGCCGCAGGCGAAGAGGTGAAGCTTCAACTGCGCTCAGGATGACAGGTGGGGTCTCACTTCGTCAGCATCGACAATTCCTGCGGGCTGGCCGGCCAGAAGCTGTCGAAGCGGCTGCCTGCACGCTTGCCGGTGGCCAGGCTGAGTTGCTGGCGGGTGGCGCGCACATTTGCGTCTACGATTCCGGGACTTGAGCGGCATTGCCCCCGGCCCACGTCCACGACGTCGGCAGCCAACGCCAACTGGCCGGGCCGCAGGTTGGCCTTGGATTGGTAGACATCTTCGGCGAACTGGCTGAGGTTGATCTCACAGGCGAGTATGCCTTCCGGCGAGGCGGTGGCCGGTGCCGCGCTGGCACACAGCAGCGCGGCGGCCGCAAGAACGGTCGCTTTCAAGGTCATGGCGTCCTCCCAAACGCACGTTGCTCGCTTCCACATGGCGATGCCGCCCTTCAGCGAAAGGCGCGCGGTCGGGGAGGATGGCCTTCAGCGGCTCGACATTGCCTCGAATTGGCGGGCGAAATCCTGCCGCAGGCGCTGTTCGACCGCTGGCCAGCGGGCGGGCGGCGTGGTGCCGGCCGACCGGCCGCCCATGCCCGACAGCGCCTGGGCGCAGATCCAATCGGGCGAAATGGTGTGGCCCAGCAGGTCGGGCCGCGCCAGCGCCCGCAAGCCGGCCTGACCGAATTCGTGCGGGTGGGTATGGCCGTAACGGGCCACCTCCTCGGCGATGCTCGACAACTTGGAGACGGCGCGGCGCGCGGTGTCGTCGATGCAGCGCCCGGCATCGTATTGCCCGCGGATCAGCGCCACCGCGTACCATTCCAGTGCTTCGGTGGGGGTGCTGGCCAGCAGTCGGCGTGACAGGTCGAACAAATAGCCCGACGACAATTGGGCCTGGTGGGCGCGTTCCCACGCCGCCACGCCGGCATCGTCATGGTTCGCCGCCACCACGCCGAACAGTTCGGCCTGCTTCAGCCAGTCGGTGGGTGGCGGCTCCGGCAGATCGGCGGCCAGCGCCGCCATGGGAAACAGCAGGGCGGCGAACAGCAATCCTCGCATGGTGACCCTCTAGGTGCCCGACAGATGTAGCACCACTTGGCGGTCATGGGGCCGCGCGCGGTGCTCGAACACATAAATGCCCTGCCAGGTGCCCAGCACCATGTCGCCGGTCAAGACGGGGATGGAAATCTGCACGTTGGTCAGCGCCGACCGGATATGGGCCGGCATGTCGTCGGGCCCTTCCATGGTGTGGCGGTAGAGGCTGGGCTCCTCTCGCACCACCCGGCGGAAGAAATCGTTGAGGTCGGCCAGCACGTCGGGATCGGCATTCTCCTGGATGGTCAGGCTGGCCGAGGTGTGCTTGATGAACAGCGTCAGCAGGCCATCGCGGATGCCGCTCGACCGCACGAACCCCGCCACGCGGGCCGTGATGTCGGTCAGCCCCTGGCCCTGGGTGCGGATGGTGACGACGCTGTGGGCCTGCCTCACTTTTCCTCCAGGAAGCTCTGCACAGCGCGGAATAATTGCTGGCGGTTCTTTTCCAGCAGCAGGGTATGGGTGCCCTCGCCGATCAGCACGTAGCGGCGGGTTTCGGCGCGGGTCAGATTGGCAAACACCGACAGGCCCATGTCGGGCGGGGTCTCGGCATCCCACTCGCCCTGGATGACCAGGGTGGGGGCGGAAATTCGCTCGGGCCGCCAGTACGGCTTGCCGGCCCCCCAACTGTCCAGCCAATCGGCGATGGCGCCGTTGGGGACGCGCAGGGCCGGGGGAGTCTGCGCCGCACCCTCGGGGTCAGAGTCTTTCAAGGCCGCCATCCAGGCATCGGCCCAGGCGGCGGGCACCAGTTCGGCCTTCTCCCCCGCGGGCACGTCGCGGGTCCAGCGCTCGCGCACCGCCGGCAGCGGCACCGCACGCCAGGCGCCCAGCTTCTCGGTGGGTTTGGGGCCGCCGTCCTTGAGCCATTGCGGTGCGTAAAGCACCAGCTTGTCAACCCGGCTGCCGGCTTGGGCGGTATAGGCACCGGCCAGGGTGGCACCCCACGACCAGCCCACCAGCACCAGCTTGTCGAGACTGCGGCGCGACAGGATGAAATCCACCGCCTTGGAGACGTCGGCCACGGCTGTTTCGCCATCGACGGCGGGCGGGTTGGCTTCCGCAGGCTGGCCCATGGCGGGCGGGCGGGTGGACTTGCCATAGCCGCGCAGGTCCAGCGCATAGACGTCATAGCCACGCTTGGCCATCCATTCCATCCAGCTGCCGCCCTCGACGCCCAGGTCGAAGGTGGCCGAGCCGGGGAAGGTGGCGCCATGGATGAACAGCACGGTCTGGCTCGGCTTGCCGTAATAATATTCGGCCGGGTGCTTGTTCTTCAGGTACAGCTTGATGCCGTCATCCTTGGCGGAGACGTTGAATTCTTCCGTCACCACCGCGCCGGCAACCGGCCGGGCCTGCGCCATCTGGGGCGCCTGGCCCGATCCGCCGCCGCAGGCGGACAGCGCCGCCACCATCACCAAAGCCGCCGCTTGTACAACCCTGACCATTGTCTATCTCCCCCATGCCCGTCGGCAGGATGGTCGAAGGTAAGGGGCGGGTCAATCTCCCACCAGATGCAGCACCAGTTTACGGTTCTGCGGGTTCTCGCGGTGCTCGTAGAGATACAGGCGCTGGCGGGCGCCCAGCGCCATCCGTCCGTCGGCCACCGGGATGGTCAGGCATACCGAGGTGACCGCGCTGGTGAACTCGCCGAAACCGGCGGGGTCACGCTCCATGCGGCTGAAATAGGTGTAGAGGTCGTCGCGGTCGGAATGCTCCTGCAGCGACAGATGCGCCGAGACGTGCTGCAGAAAGACGGTCAGCAGGCCGGTCGTGATGGCCTGGCCTTCGACCCATTGGGCCACCTGGCGCGAAATGTCGGAATTGCCCTGGCGGCGGGTTTGGACGGTGATGGTCCCTTGCGCCTGTCGCATTCAGCTCCTGAGAGCCGGTTCTATCCGGCGTACGGCGCCGGGTCGGCGGCGCCGGCCTCGGCAAACCCTTTGAGGCGGAGCCGGCAGGCGTCGCAACGTCCGCAGGCCCTCCCTTCCGGATTGGGGTCGTAGCAGCTGGACGTCAAGGCGTAATCCACCCCGAGCGCCAGCCCCTGCCGAATGATGTCGGCCTTGGTCAAGGCGATCAGCGGTGCGTGGATAGTCAGCTTGTGCCCTTCCACTCCGGCCTTGGTGGCCAGGTTCGCCATGCGCTCGAAGGCGGCGATGTAGTCGGGGCGGCAATCGGGATAGCCGGAATAATCCACCGCGTTGACGCCGACGAAGATGTCGGCGGCGCCGATCACCTCGGCGAAGGCCAGGGCGAAGGACAGCATGATGGTGTTGCGGGCGGGGACATAGGTGACCGGAATGCCGTCGCCCATCTCGGCCTCGTCGCGGTCCTTGGGCACGTCGATGTCGGCGGTCAGCGCCGACCCGCCGAAGGCGCGCAGGTCGATGTCGCAAATCTCGTGGCGGAAGATTCCGGCGCGGGCCGCCACCTTGCGGGCGCAATCCAGCTCGGCCAGATGGCGCTGGCCGTAGCGGAACGACAGCGCCGCGCACTCAAAGCCCTGCGATTGGGCGATGGCCAGCGTGGTGGCGGAATCCAGGCCGCCCGACAACAGGACGACAGCTTTCTTGCCCATGACCTTACAGCGAGAAGTGCGAGGCCACGAAGGCGTCGATCTCGCTTTCGCTCCAGTTCTTCTTCTTCAGATCGGAACGGATCGCCGCGATGTCCACGTTGGGCCAGGTGTGACAGCATTCGACGGTATGCTTGTCGGCATCCATGATGCGGAAATCATAGGGGCGCTGCTCGGACTGGAACACGTCGTAATACAGCATCTGGTCGACCTGGTTGTCGGGCAGGAAGGTCAGAATGCGGGGCTTGAGCGTGTACAGCTCCTCGGGGCCCTTGATGTAATCGGCCGAGGCGATGATCACCTCGTCGCCCACTTGGCACGTGCGCGCGGCGGCGCCGTTCAGGATGCAGCAGCGCGAGCCCGGCTTGCCGAAGATCACGTAGGTCGAGATGCGCGCGCCGGAATTTTTGTTCCAGATCTCGACGAATTCCATGGGATAGATGCCGGCCAGGGCGCATTGCTCGGGGTCCAGCGTGATCGACCCGTGGTAGTTCAGGTCGGCGCTGGTGACCCGGATGCCGTGGAATTTGGCGCGGATGACCTTCATCATATCAATGGTCTCGGGCGGTGGGGCAATGGCGGTCGGACATAGACCCAAGTGCCCCTGAAAGCAAGGCGAAACATGGACCACAGGGCGGCGGTGACCGAGCGGCTGGTGCGTGGCGCAGCCCGGTATCTGACGAATCTGGGGGCGGGCGTGGTCCCCGAGTTCCGTCTCAAATCGGGCCGCCGGCTCGACCTGCTGGCGCTGTTGCCCGATGGGCGGCTATGGGCGGTCGAGGTCAAATCCTGCGCCGAGGATTTCCGCGCCGATGCCAAATGGCCGGAATACCGTGAATGGTGCGATGGCCTGTGGTTCTGTGTCGATGTGGATTTTCCGCAAGCGTTGATCCCCGAGGATGTGGGCTTGATGGTGGCCGATGGTTTCGACGCCCACGTGGTACGCGATGCGCCCGAACAGGCGCTGCACGCCAGCCGGCGCAAGGCGGTGACGCTGAAATTCGCGCTGGTGGCGGCGCGGCGGCTGGCGGAAATGGAGGGTGAGGTTGGCGTGAGCAATATGCCCACGCCAACAAGTTAGGCTCTGGTGATCCGAACCGCGCCAATGCCCGGCTTGCTCGCCTTCTCAAGTACGGCAGGAGGGAAAGTTTCCCGCTGAACGACCTGCTTCGCGCCTACCTTTTCCGACCATACGCACCAAACCATATCTTGACCGGTCATGTCCTGGCCAACATCGGCAACGGTCATCAGCGGTCCGCCAGACTTCAGCTTCACCAAATCGCCCGCAACGAAGCTCATGCGCTCCACTCCTAAAAGTTATGTGACGGGTGACTGTAGCTGAAAGTGGCAAGTCTGGCCAATCGATCTATCTGAGGTGTTAGTCGTTTGGATGTATGTGTGGGGGGGTTGGTGTGCCTTTGTGAGAAGGCGCTGGAGGCTCCCTGCCGGCCACCTCAAATATCTTGCGTCCTCGATTACCTCGAATCACACTCAAGCGGTTGATGCTCTTCCAGCCCACGAGATAGGCATGGACGTCCAGAAGCTTGCCAAGGTGCTTGCGCTGGCCGCCTCGGACAATGAGGCCGAGGCAGCCAGTGCATTGCGCATGGCAAAGCGGCTGCTCGACGGCCACGGTGTGGATTTTGTCGAACTGGCCCGCCGGGTGGCCGAGGCCGAGCCGGGAGCCCACGCCGAGCGGGAGGCGCTGGAGGATGCGGTGTTCGACCTGCGCAACGAGATCCGCCATCTGCGCGGCGAAAATGAACGGCTGAAGCAGGGCCGGGGAGGGGTGGCGTCTGTGCCCGAGCCGGCCAGCCTGCACGACAGCGCCCGGAATTTTGCCGAATCCGTGCGCCTGCGCGCCGATCTGGCCCAGATGAGCGTGGTGCTGGACAGGGAGCGCGCCGAGGTGCTGCGCCTCAAGGCCCAGGAGGCGACGTGGCGGGCGTCGTTCCAGGAAGCGCTGGCCGAAGCCGGCAAGCTGGGTGCGCGCCTGTCGGATGCCGATTCCCGCCGCATGCGGCTGGAGGCCGAGAACCGCCGCCTGCTCCATGCTAATTACACGCTCAGCGTGGAGCTGGCGGAAGCCAAGGCGGCTCATCCGGTGGCGCCCGATCCGCGCCCTGAGGCACAGCCCCGTCTCCGGCCCACCTCTCGTGCCAAGGTCAAGGCGGGGGCAGGCCAGTACGCGCTGTTCTGATGGCGGCGCCGCGCGCACGGCCCGGATGCGCGCCTTGCGCTGGACTCCCAAGGGTTTACCCCCATATAACCGCTCCATGACCAATGCTGGTCACGACTTTGTGAAGATGCACGGGCTTGGGAACGACTTCGTCGTCCTCGACGCCCGCGCCACGGGACTTGCGCTGACGCCCGATCAGGTGCGCGCCATCGCCGACCGCAATCGCGGGGTGGGCTGCGACCAGCTGATCGTGGTCGAGAATGCGCGCAGCCAGCTCTCCGACGCCTGGATGACCATCTACAATCCGGACGGTTCGGAATCGGGTGCCTGCGGCAACGCCACCCGCTGCGTCGCCTGGATGCTGATGCGCCAGACCGGCGCCGACAAGGTGGTCATCGAAACCAAGGGTGGCCTGCTCGACGGCGAGCTGCGCGGCGACCAATTGGTGGCGGTGGATATGGGCCGCGCCAGGCTGGACTGGCGCGACATTCCACTGGCTGAAGCGGTCGACACCCTGCACATGGGCATCGGCGCCGGGCCGCTGGCCGATCCGGTGGGCGTCAACATGGGCAATCCCCATGCGGTGTTCTTCGTCGATGACGTTGATGCGGTGGATCTGGCCTCACTGGGGCCGGTGCTCGAACACCATGCCATCTTCCCCGAGCGCGCTAATATCGAGATCGCCCAGGTGCTGTCGCCCGAGAAGATCCGCATGCGGGTGTGGGAGCGTTCGGCCGGCATCACCCAGGCCTGCGGGACGGGTGCCTGCGCCACCCTGGTGGCCGCCGCCCGCCGGGGCCTGACCACCCGCAAGGCCGAGGTGGTGCTGGACGGCGGCACGCTGACCGTCGAATGGCTGCCCGACGATCACGTGCTGATGACCGGCCCGGTGGCGCTCACCTTTGCCGGTCGGCTCGATCCGAGTTTGATGGGATGAGTTCCGACAAGGTTCAGCTGGTGACCTTCGGCTGCCGGCTCAATGCCTATGAATCCGAGGTGATGCGCGAGCATGCGCGCGCGACCGAGGCCGGCACCGAAACCATCATCGTCAATACCTGCGCGGTCACCGCCGAGGCCGAACGCCAGGCGCGCCAGTCCATCCGCAAGCTCCGGCGCGAGAACCCCAACGCCCGCATCGTGGTGACCGGCTGCGCCGCCCAGGTGGACCCCGGCAAGTTCGCCGCCATGCCCGAGGTGGATCAGGTGCTCGGCAATGCCGAGAAGATGAAGCCGGAAATCTTCGCCGCACCGCCCGAGGACCGCATCGTGGTGGCCGACATCATGACGGTGCGCGAGACCGCCGAACATCTGGTGTCGGGGTTCGAGGGCCGCGCCCGCGCCTTCGTCGAGGTGCAGACCGGCTGCGACCATCGCTGCACCTTCTGCATCATCCCGTTCGGCCGTGGCAATAACCGCTCGGTCCCTATGGGACGCATCGTCGATCAGGTTCGCGCCCTGGTGGCCCAGGGCTTCGCCGAGGTGGTGTTCACCGGCGTCGACATCACCGCCTATGGCGGCGACCTGCCGGGCACGCCCAGCTTGGGGCAGATGGCCCGCCGCCTGCTGGCCCAGGTGCCCGAGCTGCCGCGCCTGCGCCTGTCTTCGCTGGACCCGGTGGAGGTCGACGACGATCTGCTGCGCCTGGTGGCGGAAGAGCCCCGTTTGATGCCGCATTTCCATCTGTCGGTGCAGGCCGGCGACGACATGATCCTCAAGCGCATGAAGCGCCGCCACCTGCGCGATGACGTCATCCGGCTGGCTGCCCGCCTGCGCGAATTGCGCGGCGACGTGGCGCTGGGCGCCGACATCATCGCCGGCTTCCCCACCGAGGACGAAGCCATGTTCCAGCGCTCGCTGGATCTGGTTGATGAAGCCGGGCTCACCCATCTGCACGTGTTTCCGTTCTCAGCCCGGCCCGGCACGCCGGCGGCGCGCATGCCCAAGGTGCATGGCGACGAGGTCAAGGATCGCGCTGCCCGCCTGCGCGCGCGCGGTGAGGCCGCCATGGCCGAGTTCCTTGCCACCCGCGTGGGCCGCGAGGTCTCGGTGCTGATCGAGAACGAGGGCGAGGGCTTCTGCGAGCATTACCTGCCGGTGCGCCTGTCCGGTCCGGCTCCGCTGGGGTCGGTGGTGCGGGCGCGCGTCATCGGGCTGGACGGTGGCAAGCTGAACGCCGAGCCGCTCTAACAAGAAAAACAGGGGAACGGGCATGAGCAAGAAGGGCTTCTTTGGACGGTTGCTGGGTCGCAAGGACGAACCCGAGGCGCCGGAGGTCCCCGAAGTCGTTGTCGAGCCGGCTGCCGACGAGCCCGTTCCCGCCGTTGATAACGAAGCCGTTGCCGTCGCCTCCGAGGCCGAGGAAGAAACCGCCGTCGTCGAGGAGGTCCTCGAACAGGCGGAAGAGGTTCCCGCGCCCGAGGCTGAGGAGCCGAAGCAGGGCTGGTTCGCCCGCCTGAAATCCGGCCTCGCCAAGTCGTCCTCCAAGCTGACCCAGGGCATTGGCGACCTGTTCACCAAGCGCAAGCTCGATGACGAGGCGCTGGAGGAACTGGAAGAACTCCTCATCACCACCGACCTTGGCGTCGCCACCGCCGCCCGCGTCACCAAGCGCCTGGCCAAGACCCGCTTCGGCCAGGACGTGGACGCCGCCGAGATCCGCCAGACTCTGGCCGAGGAAATTTCCGATATCCTCAAGCCGGTGGCGGTGCCGCTTCAGCCGGATTTCTCGCGCAAACCCCATGTGGTGCTGGTGGTCGGCGTCAACGGCGCCGGCAAGACCACCACCATCGGCAAGCTGGCCAAGCATTACAAGGATCAGGGCAAGGCGGTCACGCTGGCCGCCGGCGACACCTTCCGCGCTGCCGCCGTCGAGCAGCTCAAGGTCTGGGGCGAGCGCACCAATTGCCCGGTGGTCGCCCGCGATACCGGTGCCGATGCCGCCGGACTGGCGTTCGATGCGCTCCAGGACGCCCGCGCGCGCGGCGACGATCTGCTATTCATCGACACCGCCGGCCGGTTGCAGAACAAGTCCGACCTGATGGCGGAATTGGAAAAGATCGTCCGCGTCATCAAGAAGCAGGACGAAACCGCGCCCCACGACGTGCTGCTGGTGCTCGACGCCACCGTGGGCCAGAACGCCCATTCCCAGGTCGAGATCTTCCGCGAGATGGTGGGAGTCACCGGCCTGGTGCTGACCAAGCTCGACGGCACCGCGCGCGGCGGCGTCCTCGTCGCCCTCGCCGAGAAGTTCAAGCTGCCGGTCCACGCCATCGGCGTCGGTGAAAAGGCTTCGGACTTGCGTCCGTTCGAGGCCGACGCCTTCGCCCGCTCCTTGGTTGGGCTGGACTGAGGTCCCCGTCGCGCGGCTGGAAATCACCACATGCAATGCGGCGATTGCAGCCCGCCGGACAACGCGCGATTGTGATGGTCGTGGCGGAAGAGTGGGAGTCCGGCAATGGTTGTGCGCGCCGAAGTCGCGCGGTTCCTGGGGCGGGCTGACGGAGCCGCCGATAGTCGCGAGTTGGTGGAAGAGTACTTGCGGATTTTGGCCACCCTGGGCGATGCCGAGGTCCAGAAGCTGCTGCTGAAAGATCTGGTCGGGCGCGTCGTAGAGCTTGAGCGCAAGGTGGATGGGCTGCTGTCTAACACCCTGCCACGCGCCGTGGCGGAGCGGATCAAGACCGAAGGTGCCTGGCCAGCCACTTTGTGCGATTGCACCATCCTGTTCTCCGACCTGTCGGGCTACACCCGCATAGCCGAACACATGGACCCGCGCGAGTTGACCGGGCTGTTACACCGGCTGTTCTCGCAGTTCGACGAACTGATGACGCTCCATCACGGCACCAAGATCAAGACCATCGGGGACGCCTACATGGCGGCGTTCGGCACGCCGGAACCGGTCGATGGCCACGCCGCCCACGCCTTGCGCGCGGGCTTGGCGATGCAGGCGGCGGTGACGCAGTTCAACCGCGACCACGGTATCGCGTTCGGCATGCGCATCGGCATCCATACCGGACCGCTGGTGGCGGCGGTGGTAGGGCGCGACCGTATGCAGTTCGATGTGTTCGGTGATTCGGTCAACGTCGCCTCGCGCTTCGAGTCCACGGGCGCAGTCGGCCGGGTGTCGCTGTCCGACGCCACACGCCTGGCGGCGGGTGACGGCTTCCTATTCGAAGACCGCGGCGCGGTCGAGTTGAAGAATCGCGGCGCCATGGCCGCCTATTTCCTGATCGGAGAACGGCAATGAGCGAACGCCGCGCCAGCTACGACCATCCCATCCGCATCGCCGAGGGCGTGTGGTGGATCGGCTATTGCGACGAAGCGTCGGGACTGCACTGCAATCCCTACCTGATCGTGTCGGGGGAGGAGGCGGTGGTGGTCGATTGCGGCAGCCGGCCCGATTTCCCCATCGTCATGAGCAAGATCCTGCAGACCGGCACCGACCCGGCTGCCATCCGCGCGCTGATCGTGCAGCATTACGACCCCGATCTTTGTGGCGGCCTGCCCAACATGGAGGACGTCATCGGCAATCCCGATTTGATGATCCTGACCTCGGGCTACAACCACGCCTTCATCTCCCATTATAACGTCCGCTCCCGGTTGGTGGCGGTCGAGGACATGGACTGGCGGTTCCGGTTCGGTGACGGGCGCGAGCTGTCTTTCACCCTGACACCGTACTGTCATTCCCAGGGCAGCATCTGCACCCTGGATCATGGCACCGGGACATTATTCACCAGCGATCTGTTCGGCACTTTCGGCGCCGACTGGGAACTGTTCCTCGACTTGCTGCCCGAGTGCGTGGGCTGCAACGATTTGACCGACTGCCCCAACGGTAAGGCGGAATGCGTGCTGGAGAGCATGGCAGGATTTCATCGCGCCATCATGACCTCGACGGCGGCGCTCCGCTTCGCGTTGCGACGGCTTTCTGCCCTCGACTTCCGAGTGATCGCGCCGCAGCACGGCAGCGTGGTGCGCCGGCCGGCTGACATCGCCCGCGTCTTTGACCTTCTGTCGCAGCTGGAAGGCGTCGGAATCGACGGCGTGCTGGCGAAAGAGGCGGGGTGACGCGTTTCGCCGGCGGCGCTGCTGAAGAAACTTCGTGACCTCTGTGGCCTTAGTGGTGAAAGATTAGAAGGGGGCAGAGACTGGCCGCCTAAGGGCTTGGGCATACTGTGCCGATGGGCCTGTGCCACTCGTCAGGGGTAGGGGCAGTCCGGCCCTGGACGCGAGGCCTACCCAGGCCATACCACCCGAGGGGGTGGGTGAAATCCCCTCCCGGGTAGGTTTTTCGGGAATGAGTCCAAGGGTTTAGCCCGAAAGAGAGGCTTGCCGGCCTGCAAGCCAAGGGAATTCCCAAAAAAATAGCGTTGCCTAATATTCGTTTAGCATACGCCAATCCCCTTGCCCTCAACGGCGAATCGCGTTACCAAAGCCCCCCATGGCCTATGCTGCGCGCAGTCGCAGCCCACCCGTTTGACCAGACACCTATCGAGGGAACCTACCAATGGCACGCAAGAAGATCGCTCTCGTTGGCTCCGGCAACATCGGCGGCACGCTCGCGCATCTCATCGGCTTGAAGGAGCTGGGCGATGTTGTGTTGTTCGATATCGCCGAGGGCATTCCCCAGGGTAAGGGCCTCGATATCGCCGAATCGACCCCGGTCGAGGGTGCCAATGCCCGTTATTCGGGCGCCAACGATTATTCCGCCATTGCCGGCGCCGACGTGGTGATCGTCACCGCCGGCGTGCCGCGCAAGCCCGGCATGAGCCGTGACGACCTGGTCGCCATCAACCTCAAGGTCATGGCCGCCGTCGGCGAAGGCATCAAGAACAACTGCCCGAACGCCTTCGTGATCTGCATCACCAACCCGCTCGACGTCATGGTCTGGGCGCTGCAGCACTACTCGGGCGTTCCGGCCCACATGATCACCGGTATGGCCGGCGTGCTCGACTCGGCCCGCTTCCGCTACTTCCTGGCCGAAGAGTTCAACGTCTCGGTCGAGGACGTCACCGCCTTCGTGCTGGGCGGCCACGGCGACACCATGGTGCCGCTGGTGCGCTACTCCACCGTCGCCGGCATCCCGCTGCCCGACCTGGTGAAGATGGGCTGGACCACCCAGGAGAAGCTCGACCAGATCGTTCAGCGCACCCGTGACGGCGGCGCCGAGATCGTCAACCTGCTCAAGACCGGTTCGGCCTACTACGCCCCGGCCGCCTCGGGCGTCGCCATGGCCGAGGCCTACCTCAAGGACCAGAAGCGCGTCATGCCCGTCGCCACCCTGGTCAAGGGCGGCACCTTCGGCCAGCCCGACGACGTGTTCGTCGGCGTGCCGGTGGTGATCGGCGAGAACGGTGTCGAGCGCATCGTCGAGATCGAGCTGTCCGCCGACGAGCAGGCCGCCTTCAACAAGTCGGCCGATGCCGTCCGTGGCCTGGTCAAGGTCGCCAAGGGCCTGATGGGCCAGTAATCAAAAGGGGGGAAACGAACCCATGAATATCCACGAGTATCAAGCCAAGCAGCTCTTGGCCAAGTACGGCGTCGCCGTACTCAAGGGCGGCGTGGCCTACACCCCGGCCGAGGCCACCCAGGTCGCCAAGGAGCTTGGCGGCCCGGTGTGGGTGGTCAAGTCGCAGATCCACGCTGGTGGCCGCGGCAAGGGCACCTTCGTGAACCAGCCCGGCGGCAAGGGCGGCGTCCGCGTCGTCAAGTCGGTCGAAGACGTCGCCGCCAATGCCGAGCAGATGCTCGGCCAGGTGCTGGTGACCGCCCAGACCGGCCCCGCCGGCAAGGAAGTCAAGCGCGTCTATATCGAGCAGGGCTGCGACATCAAGCGCGAGCTGTATCTCGGCATGCTGATCGACCGCGCCACCGGCCGCGTGACGATCATGGCCTCGACCGAAGGCGGTATGGAGATCGAAGAGGTCGCCCACAACACGCCGGAGAAGATCATCAAGGTCGCCGTCGACCCGGCCACCGGCATCCAGGGCTTCCACACCCGCAAGGTCGCCTTCGCGCTGGGCCTGGAAGGCAAGCAGGTCGGCGCCGCAGCCAAGTTCATCCAGGCCGCCTATCAGGCCTTCATCGACCTGGACTGCGCCATCGTCGAGATCAACCCGCTGATCGTCACCGGTTCGGGCGACATCCTGGCGCTCGACGCCAAGATGAACTTCGACGACAACGCGCTGTTCCGCCACAAGGACGTGGAAGAGCTGCGCGACGAGGCCGAGGAAGACCCGTCGGAGATCGAGGCGGCCAAGCACAGCCTCAACTACGTCAAGCTCGACGGCAACATCGGCTGCATGGTGAACGGCGCCGGCCTGGCGATGGCCACCATGGACATCATCAAGCTGTATGGCGGCGAGCCGGCCAACTTCCTCGACGTCGGCGGC
>JAEZFE010000347.1 GCA_023437865.1 Pseudomonadota bacterium
AATAGGCCTGCTGCGCCACGATCATCCGGGTAAACTCGTCGGCGGTGTCCACGGTCGAGCCCTCCAGGCTGCTTTCGGCCAGCACGCCGGAACCGCCTTCGCCGGCAACGTGCAGCGTGTAGTCGCCCGAGGCCGCGGTGGCCTGGTAGATGCCGTGGCTCATGGCCTGCAGGCCGTCGTAATTGTCGAAGGTGGCGATGGCGATCTTGTAGATCGGAATGGCCTGACCGTTGTCGTAGCTGGCGGTCACCGTGCCGTCGTCGGCGATGGACACGCCCAAAAGCTTGCCCGAGGCATGTCCGTCGGTATCCACCTTGGTCTGGCTGATTCCGGCGCTGCCATAGGTCTGGCTCAGGCTGGACAAATCCACCGTGATGGCACTGGCGTTCGAACCGTTGGACCAGGTGAAGTCGAGTGCCATGCTGGCCGGCGACGGCGAGGTGATCTTGCCGTTGCCGTCGAATTGGATCGTGGTGGCGCCGGTGGTGGTGGTGCCGTCGGCGCTGGAGAAGGTTAGGCTCCATTCGTTGGTGGCGGTCTTCTCCCAATCCATCGAAATGGTGTGCAGGTTGCCCAGCGAATCGTACACCTCCATGGAGGTGGTGTAGGTGACGCCCACGCTGGTGTTCGGTCCCAGATCGGCGTCGATTTCGACGTTCTCGGTGGGCGAGACCGAAGAGACGTTGTTGGTGACGTTGATCTTTTCCAGCGTCGCCGAGGATTCGGTGACCAGCAGGTTGCCATCCTCGTCGGTGGGCCAGCCCAGCAGGTAATAGTTGTTGTTGACCAGGTACCCGTCGGCATCCTGGTCGAACTCGCCGTTCCGGGTGAAGTACAGCGAGTCGTTGCCGGTGCCGTAGCTGACGGCGAACATACCGTTGCCGTCGATGGCGAGGTCGGTGGTGTTGGTGGTGGCCTGGATGGAGCCCTGGGCGCTGACATTCTGCCGCGCCGACGAGGTCACGCCGGCTCCGCTATAGGCGGTGCCGTTGAAGGTCTGGGTCACCAGCGATGAAAAGCTGGTGGTGACCGATTTGTAGCCGGTGGTGCCGGAATTGGCGAGGTTGTTGGAAATCACCGACAGCGCCTGGCTTTGCGCGGCGAGGGCCGAGACGGCGGTGTTCATGGCTCCGCTGAGGCTCATGACAATTCTCCTTTACGAGGCCAGCCGGGTGACGGAGCTCAGCGCCACCTCGGTGCCGCCCAGCTCGACCATGGTGGTGCCGCTCGACGAATCGATGGCGGTCACCGTGCCGCGGATGGCGATGGAGGAGCTGATGGCGGTGCCCGCCGAGGTCGCAGCGCTGACCTGAAGCGTGTAGTCGCCGGCATCCACGGCGTTGCCGCTGGAATCGGTGCCGTCCCAGGCGAAAGCATGCGAGCCCGCCCCGGTCTCGCCCGCGCCGGTCCACACCGTCTCGCCGTCGGCATCGACGACGGTCAGCGTCACCGCGCCGGCATCGGAGGCCAGGGTGTACTGCCAGCTGGCATCCACGCTGCCATCCGCCTCGACGGTCAGGGTGTCGGTGTCGGCCTCGACCGCCCGGCCCAGATAGCCGACGCCGTTGGACAGCGACAATGCGCTGATGCCGCTGATCAGCTCGTCCAGCTTGTCGTTCGTGGCGATCTGCTGTTCCAGCCCGGCATAGGTGGCGAGCTGCGAGGTGAACTCCGACGTATCCATGGGATCGAGCGGGTTCTGCGTCTGCAACTGCGTGCACAGCAATTGCAGGAACATGTCGTAATTGGCCGACAGGCTGGAGCTGGCCGATGAAGACGAAGTAGTAGAAGAGGTCGACGAAGTCGTCGAACTGACCGTGTCTATCATGGCAGCACACTCCGACAGATGCCGTGGGACTGGAGGCGTCCCTTCTGCTGGCTTCTACGGATGTGTTTGCTGATCCAGGCGAAGAATTTTTACGGAGGTTCTTGCCGGCGTGCGAATAGGCGCCGCCCATATTGATACGGGCGGGGGAGGGCAATCAGGCGTGGAAAATGACGTGCGCCCCTGGCCCCCGGCTCAAGGCCGGGGTGACGCAGGAGCGCAAAAGGGCTGGGCTACTTCTTGGCCCCGGACGCCGCCATGATACGATCCACTAGGCCGGGGGGCGCCTTGGGAAGGTCGGCGAGCGTGGTGTCGAGAAGCAGCGAATCAGCCAGCAGCCTGCGGGCTTCAGGCGATTTGGCGAGCAGGGCGTGGGCGGCCTGGGCGGCGGAATCGGGCCAGCGGCCGAGCGCGCCGCCATGGCGGTCGAGCAGGTGCTGGAATGCTTCCAGCGAAAGCGGTTCGGTAGTCACGGCGCCTCGATTTCTTCGGACGGCTGAGTTATGCCCGAGCTTTCTCGGACGCCGAGACTTTACTCCAAAACCGAACATAATCCCAGGAATTTCAATGCGCAGAGGGCGTGCCCAGCACTGGCATGCCGGCAATCTCGGCCCAGGCGTCGCGCAGTGTGCGCAGGCCGTCGGCGATGCGGCGCATGCAGTCGGGGGCATCCTTGCGCCCGACCGCGCGCATCAGGGCGCGCATGTTGGTTTCGTAGGTGTCGCGCAGTCGGATGGCCAGCGCGCCGCCTTGGCGGATGTCCAGCGCGGCGTCGAGTCCGCGCAGGATTTCGTTGACTTTGACGACCTCGTCGAACTGGGCGCCGTAATCGCCGCGCTCGGCGGCGGCAGTGGCGGCGCGGATGCGGGTCAGGATGCCGTCGTGCAGCAGCACCACCGCCTGAAGCGGTGGCGTGGTCAGGATGGCGGCGTGGTAGGCGGCGAGTGCGGTATCGGGGCGGGGCATGGGGGGCCTCTCAGTCGTCGGACGCGTTGGCGAGGGCTTCGAACAGGTCGAGGGTGCTTTGCGCCTCGGCCAGCTTGGCCTCGATACGGGCGTATTTGTCGAGCAGGTAGGTGCGGTACGCGCTGGCGTCCTCCTCGATGCGGGTGACGCGGTCCTGAAGCGTATCGTTGGTGTCTTCCAGGTCGCTGACCATGCTGGTCAGTTGGCCGTCATATTCGTCGGCCACCGTCTCGATGCTCTGGAACAATTGGTCGGCGATACCCTGGGTGATGCCGATCTGGATGGAGCGGCTGCTGCTGCCCGAGAACACGAAGACCAAGCCCTCGTAGGCGGTGCCGGCCTTGCCGGCGATGCGGCGGCCCGACTTGATCTCGAACAGCGAATCGTCACCGTTCACGCTGGCGCTGGCGCTGGCGCTGGCGCTGGTGATGGTGCCGTCCGCGTCCACTGTGACGTCGAGGGTGAATTCGGCGTTCTTGGGGCCGTCGCCGTGGGACAGCAGCTTGAGGTCGCCCGACGAGCTGTCCATGCGATAGGTGAACAGCGATTCGATGATGTCGAGATCATCCAGCAGGGCGGCATCGAGCACGTCCTCGTCCAGTTCCAGCTTGTTGTCGCTGTCGAAGGTGATGCCGATTTCGGCCAAGGAATGGCCGTCCAGCGCCGAACTGAACCCCGCCTGCAACGCCGTGCTGATTGAGCGTAAGGTGCCGTCGCCGAACAGGGTGGCATCGTCGGCGCGGGTGCCATCGCTGTTGGTGTTCTGGTTCTGCAGCACGAAATCGCGGAAGGTGTTGTAGGCCTCAATCAGTGTCTGCACCGCCTCCTTGATGTCGGACAGGTCGTTGGCGACTTCCAACTGAAGGGTGTTGTCCTCGGCGGCGCGGTAAAGATGCAGGCTGACCCCGTCCAGCGCGTCGTCGATGTCGTTGCTGGAGCGCGTGATGGTGACGCCGTCGATCTTGACGATGGCGCTCTGGGCGGCCTGAAGCTGGTTGGCGATGGCGCCGTCCTCGTC
>JAEZFE010000374.1 GCA_023437865.1 Pseudomonadota bacterium
TCGCCAGACCCTTTTCGTCGGCGGCGGCGATGACCTCGGCGTCACGCATGGAGCCGCCCGGCTGGATGATGGCGGTGGCACCGGCGGCGGCGGCGGCCAGCAGGCCGTCGGCGAACGGGAAGAAAGCCTCGGACGCTACCACCGACCCCACGGTGCCGGGCTGGGGCAGGCCGGCAGCGGTGGCAGCCTCCTGGCTCTTCCAGGCGGCGATGCGCGAGCTGTCCACGCGGCTCATCTGGCCGGCGCCGATGCCGACGGTGACGCCGTCCTTCACATAGATGATGGCATTGGACTTGACGTGCTTGCAGACGCGGAAGGCGAACAGCAGGTCCTTGAGCTCCTGCTCGGTCGGCGCCCGCTTGGTCACCACCTTCAGCTCCTCCAGCTTCACGCGGCCATTGTCCTTGGTCTGGAACAGGTAGCCGCCGGCGACCGGGCGCAGGGTCATGCCGCCTTCGCCGGCGTCGGGCATGCCGCCGGTGACCAGCAGGCGCAGGTTCTTCTTGGCGGCAAAGGCGGCCACGGCCTCCTCGTCGGCCTCGGGGGCGATCACCACTTCGGTGAACAGCTTGCTGATCTCGGCGGCGGTGGCGCCGTCGAGTTTGCGGTTCATGGCGATGATACCGCCGAAGGCCGAGACCGGGTCGGTGGCCAGCGCCGCCTTATAGGCCGACACGATGTCCTTGCCGGTGGCGACGCCGCACGGATTGGCGTGCTTGATGATGGCGACCGCCGGCTCGTCGAACTCGGCGGCCAGCTCGAAGGCGGCGTCGGTGTCGTTGAGGTTGTTGTAGCTGAGCTCCTTGCCCTGCAACTGGCGGGCGGTGGCGATGCCCGCACGCTGGTGGCCGGTGACGTAGAACGCCGCCTGCTGGTGCGGATTCTCGCCGTAGCGCAAGCTCTGCTTCAGTTCGCCGGCGACGACCACGCGGCGCGGGAAGGTGTCGCCCAGTTCCTTGGCGAACCACTGGCTGATAGCGGCGTCGTAGGCGCCGGTGCGGGCGTAAGCCGTGGCGGCCAGGCGCTTGCGCAGGCCCAGGGTGGTGGCGCCGGCATTGGCGCTCATCTCTTCCATCACCACGCCATAATCCTCGACATCCACCACCACGGTGACGGCGTCGTGGTTCTTCGAGGCGGCGCGGATCATGGCGGGACCGCCGATGTCGATGTTTTCGACGCACTCGTCGTAGCCGGCGCCCTTGGCGACGGTGGCCTCGAACGGATAGAGGTTCACCACCAGCAAATCGATGGGATTGATGCCGTGGGCGGCCATGGCGCCCTCATGCTCGGCATTGCCGCGAATACCCAGCAGGCCGCCATGCACCTTGGGGTGCAGGGTCTTGACGCGGCCATCCAGCATCTCGGGGAAACCGGTGTAATCGGCAACCTCGGTCACCGCGATGCCGGCGTCACGGATGGCCTTGGCCGAACCGCCGGTGGACAGGATCTCCACGTTGCGCTCCACCAGGAAGCGGGCGAACTCGATGAGACCGGTCTTGTCCGAGACCGAAATCAGAGCGCGACGGATGGGGCGAAGATCGGACATGGGGCTAATACCTCCGGCGGGTCGGCAACCAGGCAAATGGGATGGAGCGGGGTATAGCACAGCGGACGCCCGAGGGGATGGGCAAAAAATCGCTTTCTCGCCTAGACGGTGCGCCCATAGCCGGGGCTGAACGGCAGGTCCAGGTGCCACAATGCCGCCAACTCGGCGGAGGTGCGGATGACGTGCTCGCTCACCCGGGTGGCGCGGCCGATGACCGGGCCGCCCCGGCAATCCTCGATGACGACTGTGCCCTCGCCCACCAGCACGCGGCGCCAGACCCTTTGGCCGAAGCCGCTATGGGAACCGACAAACTCGCCACCATCGAAGCGCTGGGCGCGGGCTTGCGCACGGTCCTCGAGCGCGAATGGCCCCAGATCAAGCCGTGCCGGCTCCGCCTCGCCGTGGCGCGGAACGAAATGGGCCATGGCCGAGCGGTAGCGGTTTCGCTCGCCCAGATCGGGGGTGTAGACGAAGGTGCCGGGATCGCGGGCGAAGGCTTGGCCGTCGATCTCGATCTCCACGGCCAACTGGTCATTATGGGCGTGCGCGCCCAGACCTTCGCCGCCGATGGGACCACAGCGCACCGAAATGAAACTGCGCTGGTTTTTCCAGATGAACAGGCCGAAATCCGGATAGGCTAGGGCGTCCAGGCCATTCAAAGCCGCCCCGTCCTCGGGCGTGACGATGATACGGGTCACTTCCGCCGCCTCGCCTGCTGGCTTCTCGCCGGCCAGGCTGCGGGCGGGTTCGGCGGAAACAGCGAAGCGCTGGCCGCCCGCCAGTTGTGCGATGATGGCGGTCTCGATGGTGGGCGTGGCGCCCAGATCGAACAGGCCCTGGGCGGCGGCAGAGAGGTGGCTGACGTCCAGATCGCCGTGCGGCGACAGCTTGAAGAAGCGGCCCGAATCGTTGTCGCCGATCTGGACGATGTCGCCCGAGGGCTTGGTTACCGCCTGGGCGAAGTGCGCCGCGCGCGCCAGGCGCTCCAGCACCTGCTCGCTGAACGGCGCGAACGGCCGGGTGATGGCGGGCTTCAGTCCCCACAGGCGGATGTCGGCCTGCCGCAGGGCGGCGCGGCGCTCCTCGGGCAGGCCCTGGATCAGCGCCACCGCGTACAGCGCCATCTCGGCGGACAGCCGGTGGTAGGCGGTCGACGCCTCGAAATTGGCGCCGTCCGGACCGAATTGGCGCAGGATCTCGGCCTCCAGCTCCTGGGCGGCGAAGACCAGCCATAAATCGCTTTCGGTGCCGCTGGGCAGCGCGGCGGCGATGAAGGCCAGGCCGGCGACATTGGCCAGATAGTGGTTGCCCCGGTGGTCGGGGCTCCATTCCAGGTGATGGGCGACATGGCGGCCATGGGCCAGCAGGGCGGCGGCCAGCTCTTCCTCGAAATCCTCGTCGAAGGCGGCGCCATGGGCGCGGAACAGGTCCCAGGCCATGACTAGGTTGGCGGCACGGATGGCGACGTCCATGGCGCAGGCCCAGTTGACACCCCAGCCGGGCGGGTTGGCGGCCAGGAAGTCCAGCACCTGGTGGCGGAATTCGCGCGCCCAAGCCTCGTCGCGGTCGGCGGCGTAGGTCAAGGCCATCCAGGACAAGTGCTGCAGCCGCGCCAGCTCCCACGGCACCTTCACGTCAACCCCCGGCTTGTGGCCGTAGGCGGTGGCCGAGCCCCAAACCTTCAGCGGCCAGCGGTAGCCGGACTTGAAGTCCACATGCCAGTCGATGGGCCGGTAGGTCTCGTCCTCAATCATCGACAGCAGCAGCGACATCCGGATCTGGTTGCCCGGCCACGCCTCGCGCACCACCGCCTGCCGCCAGTCGGCGGGAAGCTTGGCCCCCGAGGGGTATTTCCATCGGCCAAAGCCCCGATAGGTTTCCCCCCGGTTGACCCGCACCCAGCCCGATCCCAGCAAGTCAAAGCCGTGCAGGCGGGTACGGCGGGCAAGCTCGCGGATCGCTTCGGCATGGGGGGCAAGAAGCGCGGAATCCAGCGGCGTCAGCCGGCTGACCAGGGTGCCCTGGGCGATGGGATAGGTGCACTGGCGGCGCAGCATGCGACTCATGAACCGGTTCTTGAGCGCGCGGCCAAGCAACCGGGCGGCCTTGCGGGCGGCCACCCGAGGGGGAACGGAGAAAGCGGTGCGGGCGAGATGGAGGAGTGACATATCAGTGAGACACCGGTACCAGCGCGCTATCGGCAGCGGGCGGAGCGTATTCGGGTACCAGACGGCGGACCAGGGCGACCGCCTCGGCGGCACGGTGGGTACGGCAGGCGGCATCAAGCTCGTCCAGCGCGGCGGCCATCTCGGCCGCATCTACCAGACGCGGCGCGGCCACCAGGATGCCTTTGCGCTCGGTCGGCACCGGCGGCTCGGACCCGTGGAAAATTTCCTCGAACAGCTTCTCGCCCGGGCGCAGGCCGGTGAAGGCGATCTTGATGTCATGATCGGGGCGCAAGCCGGCCAGGCGGATCATCTGGCGGGCCAGATCGACGATGCGCACCGGCTCGCCCATGTCGAGCACGAAGATCTTGCCCCGGTATTCAGAGTGCTCGATGCCGAAGCTGGAGGCCTGCAGCACCAGCTCCACCGCCTCACGCACGGTCATGAAG
>JAEZFE010000386.1 GCA_023437865.1 Pseudomonadota bacterium
GCTTTGCCATGGCCCAGCGCGAGATCTCGCTGTCGGCTGGCGAGCCCCCGGCCTCCAAGGGCTACACCCCCACCGTCTTCCCCGAGCTGCCGCGCCTGCTGGAACGCGCCGGCCCCGGCACCGGCAAGGGCTCCATCACCGGCCTGTTCACCGTGCTGGTGGACGGCGACGACCACAACGAGCCCATCTCGGACGCGGTACGCGGCATTCTCGACGGCCACATCGTGCTCGACCGCGCCATTGCCGACCGCGGCCGCTATCCCGCGGTCAACATCCTGCGCTCGGTGTCGCGTACCATGCCGGCCTGCAACAACGAGGAGGAGAACGCCATTGTCCGGCGGGCGCGCAAGCTGCTCTCCACCTACGAGGACATGGCCGAGCTGATCCGCCTGGGCGCCTATCGCCGCGGCACCGACCCGGCGGTGGACGAGGCAATCCACTATTATCCGCAGATCGAGGAATTCCTGACCCAGAAGAAGATCGACGCCACCAACCTGCAAGACTGCTATGCAGGACTGGCCCAGATCCTCGGCATGCCGTTCGAGGGCGACGGCATGGGGCGGCGGTAGTCCTCGTCCATGGCCAAGGCCGCCAAAGGGCTCAAGACGCTGATCCGGCTGTCCAAGTTCACTGTGGACGAGAAGCGCCGGACGCTGACCGCATTGCAAAACCGCGAGGACCAGGTTCTGGCCGAGATCGAAGCAGCGGAGCAGCAATTGCGCCATGAGCAGCAGATCGCCCGCGACGATCCCGGCGCCGGCATGTTCTTTGGCCGCTTCCTGGGCGCCTGGAAAGACCGCCGCACCGCCATGGAACAGGCGCTGGCGGCGGTGCGCCAGCAGATCGAACAGGCCCGCGACGAGCTGTCGGAGGCGTTCCGCGAACTTAAGACCTACGAGGTCACCCAGGCCAACCGCGAGAAGCGCGAGCGCGAGGAACTGGACCGCAAGGAACAGGTCTTCCTGGACGAGATCGGCCAGAACACCCATCTGCGCCGCAAGCAGGCCGAAGCCGCCGAGGACGGGGAATAGGGCCTAGCCCCTCACGCGCAATAGCGCGCCACTTCGTCCAGCAGCTTGCGGATCGACAGCGGCTTGGTGATCACCTGATCGAACCCTTCCTTGAGAAAGCCCGACACCGATTCGGGATCGGCGAAAGCGGTGACCGCCACCACGGGAACGGCATTGGTGCGGTCGTCCGCCTTGAGCTGCTTGAGCAGGTCAACGCCCGAGCGCTTGGGCAGCTGGATGTCCATCAGGATCAGCTTGGCACCTGCTTGCGCGGTGAGATCCACCAGATGATCGCCGTCGCTGGACTTGACGGTCTGGTAACCGGCAATGGTCAGCGCCTGCTCCAACAACTTCATGTTCATCGCATTGTCTTCGACGATGACGACGGTACCGCTCATTGCCCCACTCCCTGCTGCTGCGCGGCATGCCGGCCGCCAGCGCCCCCGTTGCGGGTCGTTGCGTCATAATTCCTGGCGAATCGGACGAAATCGGGCACCGGCATGGGCTTGCCGATCATATAGCCCTGGATCTCGTCGCAATTATGCTTGGCGAGCAATGCCGCCTGCATCTCCGTCTCCACTCCCTCGGCGATGGTCTTCATGGACAGCGAGTGAGCCAGAGAGATGATGGCATTGGCAATGGCGCGCCCGTCCTCGTCGTGATCGAGGTCGCGCACGAAGGCGCGGTCGATCTTGACGGTGTTGACCGGAAACCGCTTGAGATAGGCCAGCGACGAATATCCGGTGCCGAAATCGTCGATGGACAGCGTGACCCCCAACTCCGCCAGTGAGCGCAGCAGCTTCAGCGTGCCTTCGCCATCGGCCATCAGCATGCTCTCGGTCAGTTCCAGGTCGAGCATGCGGGCGTCAATGCCGGCATTCTCGATGGCTGCGGCCACCGTCTCGGCCAGGTCGGCGTCGCGGAACTGACGGCCCGAGATGTTGACGCCGATGCGCAGCTTGCCGAGACCTTCATCGGCCCACGCACGCATCTGCTGGCAAGCGCTTTCCAGGACCCAACGGCCCATGGGCACGATCAGGCCGGTTTCCTCGGCCACCGGAATGAATTTGTCGGGCGCGATGACGCCCAGCTCGGGATGGCGCCAGCGGATCAGCGCCTCTGCGCCCACCAGCTTGTAGTCCCTGAGGCGGACCTGCGGCTGATAGAACAGCTCGAAATGGCCCTCGCGCAGGGCATCCTTGAGCGAGCGCTCCAACGTCAGGCGCTCGGAGACGGCAAACGACATGGCGGCGTCGAAGAAGCCGAGACTCTCCTCGGGCCGCTTCTTGACCTGATGCAGCGCCATCTCGGCGTTGCGCAGCAACTCCTGCGGCTCGTCGCCGTCGCGCGGGAACACCGAGACGCCGATGTCGGCGGGCATGGACAATTCGTTGCCGTGGGTGTGGAACGGCTTGGACAGCGCCTCACGCACGTATTCGACGGCCCGGCTGACCGCGTTAAGGTCCTTGAGCTGCGGCACCACCAGGGCGAATTCATCGCCGGCCAGCCGCGCCGCGGTGCCGCCCACCGGGGCCACCGCCAACGACAGCCGGCGCGCGGTTTCGCGCAGCAGCGCGTTGCCGACGTCATGGCCCAACGAGTCGTTGACCATGGTGAAGCCTTCGAGGTCGATGGTCACCACCGCCACGTACAGGCCATTGCCGCGCGCCACCGCCAGCGCTTGGCCCAGGCGGTCGGTCAGCAGCGAGCGGTTGGGCAGTTCGGTCAAGGAATCGTGATTGGCCAGATAGGCCACCCGCTGGGCCAGCTGCTTGTTTTCGGTCAGGTCACGGATGGTGCCGGTGAACAGCCGGCGCTTGTCGAGGCGCAGTTCCGAGACCGACAGATGGACCGGAAACACGCTGCCGTCCTTGCGCCGGGCCATGACCTCACGGCCCACGCCGATCAGACCGCCGCCGCCGCCCGCCATGTGGCGCTTCAGGTAATCGTCATGGCGGCTGGCATCAGGCTCGGGCATCAGCATGCTGACATTGCCGCCGATCAGCTCGGACAGCGAAAAGCCGAAAATGCGCTCGACCGACAGGTTGGCCGAGACGATGGTGCCGTCTTCCTCGATGGTGACAATGCCATCGAGCACGGTGTCCATGATGGCGCGGTGCCCAAGTGCTGGTGGCCATCAACCCCTTCCCGCGCGCCGGCCCCCCCGAGCTGTGGCACGCCGCGGTGGACGACGCCGGCCTGCCGCCAGGCATGGATGGCGGCGTGGATATCGCGCATGAACTCGTGAAAAT
>JAEZFE010000448.1 GCA_023437865.1 Pseudomonadota bacterium
CATCACCGACGCCTACGATGTGGACAAGTTCGACTTCTCGGGCACCAAGGCGTTCGATGCCAAGACCGGCTACCGTTCCAAGTCATTCCTGACGGTGCCGCTCAAGAATTACGAGAACGAGGTCATCGGCGTTCTGCAGCTGATCAATGCGCGGGACAAAAAGAACAACGTGGTGGCCTTCGGCCCCGACATCACCCCGCTGATCGAGGCCTTGGCCTCGCAGGCGGCGGTGGCGCTTGACAATCAACGGCTGATCGACGCCCAGAAGCATCTGTTCAAGAGCTTCATTCAGGTGATTGCCGGCAGCATCGACGCCAAGAGCCCGTATACCGGCGGCCACTGCAACCGCGTTCCCACGCTGACCTTCATGCTGGCCAAGGCGGCCTGCGCCACCACCGACGGCCCGTTCGCCGATTTCATGCTGACCGAGGACGAGTGGTACGAATTGGAGGTTGCCGCCGGCCTGCACGATTGCGGCAAGGTGACCACGCCGGAATACATCGTCGACAAGGCCACCAAGCTCGAAACCATCTACAATCGCATCCATGAGGTGCGGATGCGTTTCGAGGTGCTCAAGCGCGACGCGGTCATCGATTACCTGCAAGGCGTCATCAAGGGCGAGCAGGCGGAGGACGACCTCAAGGCCGCCATGGATGCGCGTCTGACCCAGTTGGACGAGGACTTCGCCTTCATCGCCGAATGCAATGTGGGCGGCGAATTCATGGCGCCCGAACGCGTCGAGCGCATGAAGAAGATTGGCGAGACCACCTGGGTGCGCACGCTGGACGATAAGTTGGGCCTGTCCATTGACGAAATGCGCCGCCGCAAGCCCGACGAGCCCAAGCCGCCGGTGGTCGAGAAGCTGCTGGCCGACAAGGAATGGCACGTCATCCCGCACGACGTCAGCGTCGATCTGTCGCAATACGACGCCGAAGGCTTCTCCATGCGGCCGTGCGAGAACAAGTACAATCTGGGCGAGATCTATAATCTGTCCATCGGCCGGGGCACCCTGACCAACGAGGACCGGTTCAAGATCAACGAGCACATCACCCAGACCATCCTGATGCTGAAGGCGCTGCCCTTCCCCAAGAACCTGACCCGCGTGCCGGAATGGGCTGGCGGCCACCATGAGAAGATGGACGGCACCGGCTATCCCAAGGGCCTCAAGCGCGAGGACATGTCGGTGCCTGCCCGCATGATGGCGGTGGCCGACATCTTCGAGGCGCTGACCGCCGCCGACCGCCCCTACAAGAAGCCCAAGACCCTGTCGGAATCGCTCAAAATCATGTCCTTCATGGTCAAGGACAAGCACATCGACCCCGAGTTGTGGGAGCTGTTCCTCAAATCGGGCGTCTGGCAGGTCTACGCCGAGCAATATCTGAAGCCCGAGCAGATCGACGCAGTCGACATCAACAACTACCTGCCCAAGCCGGCGCCTGCCCCGGCGGCGTAGACTGGGGGCGTGGGGGCATGAAGACATGGCCCCGTCCCACGCTTGTCCGTTGACATCCTCTGCTAAGCGGCTAAGTCTGCGGCCTCCAGCCGAGGGGGATGCCGCATGCTTGAGAACCTGGTCGAACGCTTTCTGTTTGCTGGCCGCTGGCTGTTGGTGCCGCTGTATGTGGGCCTGACGCTGGTGCTGCTGGCGTTCACCGCCAAGTTCTTCCAGGAATTGGTGCATCTGGTACCGGCGCTGCCGGACATGGGCGAGAGTGACCTGATCCTGACCGCGTTGTCGCTGGCCGATCTGGTGCTGGTGGCGAACCTGCTGGTGATGGTGATCCTATCGGGCTACGAGAACTTCGTCTCGCGCATCGACGTCGCCAAGGACAGCGAGCTCTCCTGGCTGGGCAAGCTGGATGCCGGCACCCTCAAGATCAAGGTGGCGGCCTCGATCGTCGCCATATCCTCGATCCATCTGCTCAAGGCCTTCGTCAAGGCCGAGACGATCTCTAACGACAAGCTGATGTGGCTGGTGATCATCCACCTGACCTTCGTGGTCTCGGCCCTTTTGCTGGCCTGGGTGGATAAGATCGCCTTCGCCACCCATCGGGAACACTGAGCGTGGAGCTCTTTAACTTCGCCTCGCTGGGCGTCACCCTCATGCTGGCATTAGTGGGGGCGCCCATCCTGTTTCGCCGCGCCGGCTATCCGGCGGGCAAGACTGTCTTCGGCACGTTGACGGCGCTGATCATCCTGTTGGGCGTGTGGGGCGTGATCTCCGCCATTCAGCGCAAGACCGGGCTGGAGGCGTTGCCGCTGGGCTGGCTGGTGCCGGCGGCCGCCTTGGTGATCGGCTGGCGCGTGCGGCTGTCCTAGGCGGCCTAGCTCAGCAGCAGCAGGCCCACCACCAGATGGCTCAAGCCCGGCGCCACGGCGACCATGACGTCACGGAACATCTCAGGTAACGGGCGCATCGTCAGCATGGTTGAAACTCCGTGGCGCGGAACAGACGCGGCTTGTCGGAGGTGAAGTGATGGCACGTCTCGGGCGCGTCGTGGGCGTGATCCAGGCGGGCCAAGGCGTGGCAGCAGCGTTGGACCCAATAACGGCAGGTGATGCAACGCTCCTGCCTTGTACAGCTTTCAGCCATGTCAGGTCCCCAAGCAAGCTCATCGCTGCGTAGGACTTTAACTAAATTTTAAATGCGGTAAATAGGGCCAAGCCCTTGTTATCCGTGACTCTTTCGGCACACTTGTAAACGCCGTTTACAAAAATGGGCGCCGCCACTCGGGCCGATCCGCCCAAAGCGGCGGAATTCCGCCAATATGAGCTCCCACCTTGTGGGTCGGGCGTACTCCATCCTTAAAGTATGGGGTAGGGTTACTTGCGCCCCAGCACCGCCATGACTGTTTGCGGGTCCAGCCGCACGTCCAGCCAGGTGGCGCCCCAATGCAGGTGCGGGCCGGTCGCCCGCCCCGACGCGCCGACTGCGCCGATGGCTTGGCCGGCGGTGACGCGCTGGCCTTCGGCCACATCCATGCGCGACAGATGGGCGTATACGCTTTGCAGGCCCAGGCCGTGATCGACCATGATGGTCTGGCCGGTGAAGAACAGGTCGGGATGCGCCAACGTCACCACCCCGTCGGCTACCACGCGCACTGGGGCGCCGGTGGGGGCGGCGATATCGGTGCCCGAATGGGCGGCCCGCGCCTCGCCGTTCAGGATGCGCTGGCTGCCGAACACACCCGAGACGGCGCCGTCCGCCCGCGACACCAGCCCGGCAAGGAATAGCGCGGTGGAGCCGATGACGGCACGCTTGGCCGCCACCAATTCGTTCTCGGCCTTGATGCGCGCCAATTCCTTGGGATCGGGCGTCACCTTGGCCGGAGGCAGGCCGTCGATGCGCTGCACCGGCCAGTCCCGCTTGGCGATGGACAGGGGCTCGCTCTCGCCGTCGATGGCCAGCATGGCGGTGGGGGACGCCTCGCGCCCAAACCCCAGCAGGAAGCGCCCGTCCTGGTCCACCG
>JAEZFE010000460.1 GCA_023437865.1 Pseudomonadota bacterium
TGCGCAGGATGGCGATGTCGCGCCCCTTGTCCTTCACCAGCATGATCAGCGACGAGATGATGTTGAATGCTGCCACCAGGATGATCAGGGTGAGAATGAGGAACATGACATTCCGTTCCACCTGGATGGCATTGAAGAAGCTGGCGTTGGCCTGCTGCCAATCGTAGATGCGCGCCCCGTTGTAAAGGCGGTAGATATCGCCCCTCAGGCTCGGCACCATATCGGGGTTGTCAAGGAATACCTCGATTTGGGTCACCGCCGCGGGCAGCTTGAAATAGGTCTGAGCGGCTTCCAGTGGCATGAACACAAAGCCGGAATCATATTCGAACATGCCGACGTTGAAGGTGCCGGCTATGGTGTAGCCGCGCATGCGCGGCACCGTGCCGAAGGCTGTGGCATTGCCCTTGGGCGAAATCAGCGTGATCGTGTCGCCGACGCCCAGGCCCAGCTTCTCGGCCAACCGATAGCCGATCAGCACCGAATCACCGCCCTTGAACTCTTCGGCGGAGCCGCGCAAGCCCTTTGCAATGATCTCGCGGCCCAACAAATCGTCTGGCCGCACGCCGCGCACCATGGCACCCGAGGCCCCCGCCGACGAGGTGGCCATGACCTGGCCCTCGACGGTGGGGATGGCGCGCACGACGCCCGGCAGCTTGCGGATGGCCTCGGCCAGCGGATCGAATTCGGTCAGCGCCGGGCCGGGACCATAGACGCCCATATGGCCGTTGATGCCCAGGATGCGGCCCAGCAGCTCCTGACGGAAGCCGTTCATGACCGCCATGACCACGATCAGCGTGGCCACGCCCAAGCCGATGCCCAGCAGCGAAAAGCCGGCAATGACCGAGATGAAGCCCTCCTTACGGCGGGCACGGAGGTAGCGGAACGCCACCATCCGCTCGAAGGCATCGAAGACCATATGGGGTAGTTTCCTTACGCGGTCAGGTAGGCGAGCGCCGCTTCGACCGACAGTTCTTGCTTCTCGCCGGTATGGCGGTTCTTAAGCTCGACCAGCCCGGCGGCGATCCCCTTGGGGCCTGCCACCAACTGCCACGGCAGGCCGATCAGGTCCATGTCGGCGAACTTGGCGCCGGCACGCTCATCTCGGTCGTCGTACAAGACTTCCACGCCCTGTTCGGAAAGCGTGCGGTACATGTCCTCGCACACCTTGTCGCAGGCGGCATCGCCAGTCCTGAGGTTGACGAGACCCACCTTGAACGGCGCCACCGCCTCCGGCCACTTGATGCCCCGCTCGTCGTGATGCGCCTCGATGATGGCGCCCATCAGGCGCGAGACACCGATGCCGTACGAGCCCATCTCCACGGTGACCGGATGGCCGTCGGGACCGGCTACCACCGCGCCCATGGCTTGCGAGTACTTGGTGCCGAAATAGAAGATGTGGCCGACCTCGATGCCGCGGGCCACGCGCAGACGCTCGGGCGGCGGGCAATTGGGCGCGTTTGGATCGTGCTTCTCGTCGGTGACCGCATACAGTTTGGACAGCGCTTCGAGGTCGATGGCGTCCTTGGCCGCCAGCTCGTCATAGGCCACGTCGTAATAGACACCCGACTCGCCGGTCTCCGCCAGGACGTGGAACTCGTGGGTCAGGTTGCCGCCGATGGCGCCCGAATCGGCCATCATGGGAACGGCAGTCAGGCCCATGCGCTTGAAGGTCTTAAGATAGGCATTGAACATCGCCTCGTAAGACCGCTTGGCACCTTCGAAATCCAGGTCGAAGGAATAGCTGTCCTTCATCAGGAACTCGCGGCCACGCATGACGCCGAAGCGCGGGCGCACCTCGTCACGGAACTTCCACTGGATGTGATAGAGAATCTTCGGCAGCTCGCGATAGCTCTTCACATTGTCACGGAAAATGGCGGTGATCAGCTCTTCATTGGTCGGGCCGAAGAGCATTTCGCGATCGTGACGATCAGTGAAACGCAGCATCTCCTTACCGTAGGCGTCGTAACGGCCCGATTCGCGCCATAGATCGGCCGACTGAATGGTCGGCATCAGCAGTTCCTGGGCCCCGGCGGCGTCCTGCTCCTCCCGCACAATCTGCTCGATCTTGCGCAGCACCCGGTAACCCAGCGGTAGCCAGGTATAGATGCCCGATGCCGACTGGCGGATCATTCCGGCCCTGAGCATCAGCCGGTGCGAGGCAATCTGCGCCTCGGCCGGGGTCTCCTTGAGCGTCGGCAGGAAATAGGTGGAGAGGCGCATGGAATTCCTCGAACGGGAAATGGGAACGGCGGGGCGGCGGCGCTCGCCCCGTTGAAACGGAAGGCAGACTTTAGGCAATGCGCGGGACGATGACAAGCGACCGGGCGGCCAAAGAATGCAACACGTCCGCTTAGCGTACACCTTGCTTGCGGCAGGCCTCGGCCAGAGCCCCCTGGTCGCGGGGACCAACCGGCTGGCCATTGATTGTCAACTCGCCGCGCGCGATGTCGTAGCGCACGGCGGCCACATTCATGCTGGTGTTGGAGAATTGCGCTCCAGAACTGTTTCCTTGGACCTGTCTGCCATAGGTGACAGGATTGATGGCGACATTGAATTCAAGCACGTCCGGCAGGAACTTGATCGAGCTGCCGGTATCGTCGAGATCGGCGGGCGCCACCTTGCGCCCGCCCACGCCCTCTCCCGGACGGTAGGCGACGTCGGCTGATGCCACATGGCGGATCAGGCGCGAACAATCCACCTTGCTGATAACGATGCGAACCGGCTGAGGCTGACCTATGTCCTGCTGGGCGGCAGCCGGAGTGACCAACGCCAGGGCCAAGGGAAACGCCATGCGCAGGTACATGTTGCCAAACCCTCCAAAATGCGCTCTGCGAGCCTGCACCATACGGAGGCCGGCATCAACCCCATCGGCCATTCACGAAATTATTACAAAAAAAGTTGGTGACGCGCGTTATGAAATTGCGTAACTTGCTCCTCAAGCCCAATACGGGAACTTAGGGGAGATCGAAAAGACACCCTGAGAT
>JAEZFE010000031.1 GCA_023437865.1 Pseudomonadota bacterium
CGCCGCCGGACAGGTGGGTCGCTCGCTGGCCGCCCTGCCCGCACCGCCTGGTTGGCGGCTCCTGGCCGTCGATCGTCCCACAGCCGACATCACCAACCCTGAGCAAATCGCGGCGGTACTGGCCGGAATTCCCCTGGGAGCGGTAGTAAACCTTGCAGCCTACACCCAGGTGGACAGAGCTGAGAGCGAGCCTGACGCCGCCTTCGCCATCAACCGGGATGGTGCGGCCATCGTGGCGCGCAATGCTGGGTCGCACGGCCTGCCGCTAATCCACCTGTCCACCGACTACGTGTTCGACGGCACTCAGTGCCCCTGGGTCGAAGACGATGCCACCGGCCCGCTGGGCGTTTATGGCGCCAGTAAGCTGGCGGGCGAGCACGCTGTGCTGGCCGCCCATCCGCGCGCCTTGATACTCCGCACCGCCTGGGTTTTCGGCCCGTTCGGCGCCAATTTCGTCAAGGCCATCCTACGCCGGGCGCTGGCCCAACGCGAACTGGAGGTGGTGGCCGACCAGCATGGCTGCCCGACCCCGGCCCCCGCCCTTGCCGAAACCATTTGGGCACTGGCCCAACGCCTGACCCCCAGCGAGCGGCCCGACGATTTCGGCATCTTCCATTACTGTGGCAACGAACCGACGACCTGGCACGGCTTCTCCCAGGCCATCCTGTCCGAGGCAACCGCTTTGGGTTGCAACGTGAGCCGTGCTACTCCCGTCTCCACCACCACCTACCCCGCAGCCGCCCGCCGCCCGGCGTGGTCAGTACTGGATTGCGGCAAATTGGCCCGCCGTCACGGCATCGCAAGCCCTTCGTGGCGCGCTGCAGTGCGGCACCTCCTTCCGGACATACTGGAAAACCTATGAAGAAGGGCATCATCCTGGCGGGCGGCAGCGGCACCCGCCTCCACCCGGTCACCCTGCCGATCAGCAAGCAATTGCTGCCGGTCTACGATAAGCCGATGATTTATTATCCGCTGTCGACCCTGATGCTGGCCGGCATCCGCGACATCTTGATCGTCAGCACGCCACGCGACCTGCCGCTTTTCCAGTCGCTTCTAGGCGACGGCACCCAACTGGGCTGCCGTTTCTCCTACGCGGAGCAACCGAAACCAGTCGGCCTAGCCGATGCCTTCCGCATCGGCCGTGACTTCATCGGCGACGACCCGGTGGCACTGGTGCTCGGCGACAACATTTTCTACGGCGAGGGTTTGGCGGCGCAATTTGCCAAGGCGACGGCAATAGAGATCGGTGCGGTCATCTTTCCTTACTGGGTGGATAATCCGCAACGCTACGGCGTGGCCGAGTTCAACCAAGAAGGCCGCGTGCTCAGCATCGTCGAAAAGCCTGCCAAGCCCCGCTCCAACTGGGCAGTCACCGGCCTGTATTTTTACAACAATTCGGTGGTGGAAATTGCCGCCAAGCTTAAGCCCTCGGCACGAGGCGAGTTGGAAATCACCGACCTGAACAACGTCTATGTTGAGCGCGGTCAAATGCAGTGCCTCCCCCTCGGACGCGGCTTTGCCTGGCTGGATGCCGGTACGCACGAAGCGCTGCTACAAAGCAGCCAGTTCGTTGCCGCCATCGAGACCCGCCAGGGCCTCAAAATCGCCTGCATCGAAGAGATTGCCTGGCGCATGGGCTTCATTGACACCGACCAACTGATCAACTTGGCCAGGCTGCTGGGCAAGAGCAGCTACGCTGAGTATCTGCTCAGGCTTACCCGTAACCCCAACATGGTGAATTTGGAGGCGCGCTAACTGGCAAGTCCCAGGAGGTTCCCCCAGTTCGAACCTTGGAAGCCGATCTTGCAACACATCGACCACCAGGGGGATTGAACGGGTCCCAGTCGCTGTATTCGGTCTTCCCTCCCTCGCCGGCTGAACAAGGGAACCGGCCGCTATTTCGTGTTCGACGGATTGGGCGAGTGGTATCCTTCCTCGGCCCAAAGGAAGTCGTGGATGGAGGATGGGAGGTGGTCCCTGTCATCCACCCATCTTGGACCCAGATTGCAGAATGGCTGCTGGGCCATTCAACAACTCGGGATCATTGATCGCACTGGGCTTGTATCCGCGTGCCTGAAGGACGAATCCCTTCTTGACATGGAAGGGGTCACAAGTTCGATCCTTGTATCGCCCACCACCGAAACCCCTAGGGAAACCTAGAGCATTTTCCGCTCAATCGCAGTCATAACCGGCAGCGGCGAAATAGTTAACGCATTCGGCCGAAGTAAAGGTGTCGATACCTTGGCCGATGGCGCCCCAGAGGTCGTCCTTGGGGCGTGCGGCGGCCTTCTTGAGGAAGCTCTTGAGCTTGGAGAAGGCCATCTCGATGGGGTTGAAGTCGGGGCTATAAGGCGGCAGGTAAAGCAGCCTTGCCCCGACGGCCTCGATGGCGGTTCTGACCCCAGCAAGCTTGTGGGCGGGCAGGCTGTCCATGACGACTATGTCGCCGGGCGCCAGGGTCGGCACCAGAACCTGCTCCACATAGGCCAGGAAGGCCGGGCCGCCCATCGCCCCGTCCAGCACCATCGGCGCCGTCATTCCCTCCAGCCTCAGAGCGCCCACGAAGGTGGTGGTTTTCCAGTGGCCGTGCGGCACCGGCGCGCGGCATCGTTCGCCACGTGGCGCGCGGCCACGCAGCCGGGCCATCTTGGTCAAAGCGCCGGTTTCGTCGATGAAGACCAGGCGCTCGGGGGGCAGGTCGGGCTGAAGCTCGAACCATGTCCTCCGCCGACGCAGAACATCAGGCCGTTGCTGCTCGCTTGCGTGCGCCGTTTTTTTTGAACGTCATGCCGTGGCGATCCAGCAGACGCCAGACCGTGCTGTGGGCCACCTTCAGGTCGTGCGCCGCTTCCAGGTGGGACTGGATTTCGGCGATGGTGATGTCCGGCGTCTTGTCGATCAGGCCCAGGATTTCCTCGGCATGCGCCTCCATCCGGTGCGAGTGCCGATCTCCGCCCATGGGCTTTGGATCAGCATGGCCGTCTCGACGCCAGCGGGCGACCAGCTTGATCGCCGTCGAGGCCGCTACCCCGAACCGCTTCGCCACCGAGCGGCAGGACTGGCCGCCCTCGACAGCGGCGATCAGGCGTTTGCGAAGATCCATGGAAAGGGGTGCGGTCATGACGGCTGGCCTCCCTCACCAGCCCTCATCTCGAATCAGATTTCCGCGCCTTTGGGAATCCCCCGCGATTCCATCAGAGCGGGCTATGCTCTAGGGGTTTCGTCCTTTCTGCGGTACGACTTGCGCTTAATTTGCGCTTTCTCCCCCTGCCTTAGCGCAAGCCCTCCAACTCCCCGAATGAAGCACTACCGACGGCGGCCATGCCACGGCCTGCGTCATCCGCGAAAAGCGGAACAGGCCCGGGCAGAATACGCACGCTCGGGAGAAGCTGGTTCGCCAACACCGCAGCGCCAACTGATGCTGTCAAAAACTGGCACCATGCTGTCGTAGGGTCGGCCTCACCGGATATTTGGCCGGTGTGACTAGAGGACGAACCAATGGCCGAGATGAACTTTGTTCTGCTTTACGTCAACGACCCCGCTGCCAGCGCGGCGTTCTACGCCGATCTGTTGGGCAAGGCGCCAGTCGAGGCGTCGCCGACCTTCGCCATGTTCGCCATGGATTCGGGCGTCATGCTTGGCCTGTGGTCCCGGCAGGGCGTCGAGCCGAGCCCGGTCGGCGCTCCCGGCAGCAGCGAAATCGCCTTCTCCATGGCTGATGCCGCCACAGTGGAGTCGATGCACGCGGATTGGCGCCAGCGGGGACTGGTCATCGCCCAGGAGCCGACGGCCATGGACTTCGGCCACACCTTCGTGGCGCTCGACCCGGACGGGCATCGTCTGCGGGTGTTTGCTCCGAGCGGCCGATGACCCGCCGCAACTGGATTGCCGTAGCTTCGGCCGAGCATGTAAAACTCGGCCGGGCCGGCGGGTTCATGCAGGTCTGCCACGGCAAGCTGGCTCCGCTGCGGCGCTTGCGACCTGGCGATCTGGTCACCTACTACTCACCCTCGAACGTGTTTGGGGGCAAGGATCAGTTGCAATCCTTCTCCGCCTTCGGCACGGTGCTGCCCGGCGACCCTTACGCCTTCGACATGGGAGGGGGCTTCGTGCCCTTCCGCCGCGATGTCGAATGGCGCCAGGCGCAGCTCACGCCCATTCGGCCGCTGCTCGATCTCTTGCAGTTCACCGCTGGGGTCCGGAACTGGGGTGCGCCATTCCGTTATGGCCTGTTCTCGGTCAGCGACCATGACATGGGCCTGATCGCCGAAGCCATGCGGTGCTAGGATCGTGGCGGAGCGGTGGAGCCTGACGTGTCGCGTGCCGAACGATTATTGGAGCTGATGCAGATCCTGCGGCGGCATCGCCGGCCGGTTAGCGGGCGGGTTTTGGCCGATGAGCTGAAGATCAGCCTGCGCAGCCTGTACCGCGACATCGCCACCCTTCAGGCCCAAGGCGCACGGATCGACGGAGAAGCCGGGGTGGGCTATTTGCTGCAGCCCGGCTTTGTCCTGCCGCCCCTGATGTTTTCTGACGAGGAAATCGAAGCTCTGGTGCTCGGCTCCCGATGGGTGGGCGAGCGCGGCGACGACCGCCTGGCTTCGGCGGCGCGCGATGCCCTGGCCAAGATAGCAGCTGTGCTGCCGGATGATTTGCGCCAGGAACTGGATGCCACGGCACTGCTCGCCGGCCCGGGCGAGCCGATCGTCGCCCACACCATCGATCTGTCCGTGTTGCGCAAGGCCATCCGCACCGAACGCAAGCTCCTTCTGACCTACCGCGACCGAGACGGAGCCGAGAGCAGCCGCACGGTCTGGCCGTTTGCCCTCGGCTTCTTCGACCGCGTTCGGGTCCTGGTGGCCTGGTGCGAGCTACGCCACGCCATTCGGCATTTCCGTGCCGACCGCATCCTGTCGCTGAACCCCACCGAAGTCCGTTATCCCCACCGCCGCCAAGCGCTATTGAAGCAATGGCGGGAGGCCGAGGGCATCGGGCCGCAGTGACGAAACGCCCTGCGAGCAGTGAACCGATGGTTGTCGGAAGCCTGCGGGCTGCAGGCTACGCGGCACCTGTGGCGGCTCAGCAGGCCCCGTCCTTGCCCAGCCGCATATTATAATAGCGCCCGTCGATCAGAGG
>JAEZFE010000032.1 GCA_023437865.1 Pseudomonadota bacterium
CAAGGAGCACGACGCCCTGGGCGAGGGCTTGGGCCTGATGGATTTCGACGGCGCCGCCAAGCTGTCGGGCGCCCGTTTCGTGGTGCTGAAGGGCAAGCTGGCCCGGCTTGAGCGCGCCCTTGCCCAATTCATGCTCGACACCCAGACCGAAGAGCACGGCTACACCGAGGTCAATCCGCCGAGCCTGGTCAAGGACGGTGCGCTCTACGGGACTGGCCAGCTGCCGAAATTCGGCGAGGATCTGTTTAAGACGAATACCGGCCATTGGCTGATTCCCACCGCCGAGGTGCCGCTGACCAACCTGCTGGCCGATTCCATTGTCGACGAATCGTCCCTGCCCATCCGCATGACCGCGCTGACGCCGTGCTACCGCTCGGAAGCCGGGGCGGCGGGCAAGGACACCCGCGGTATGATCCGTCAGCATCAGTTTTGGAAGGTGGAACTGGTCTCCATCGCCCATCCGGATCAGTCGGAAGCCGAGCACGAGCGTATGACCCAGTGCGCCGAGACCATTCTTCAGCGGCTGGGCCTGCCATACCGTGTCATCGTGTTGTGCACCGGCGATATGGGCTTCGGCGCGAAGAAGACCTTTGATATCGAGGTCTGGCTGCCCGGGCAGAACCGCTACCGCGAAATCTCGTCGTGCTCCAATTGCGGCGACTTCCAGGCGCGCCGCATGAAGGCCCGCTTCAAGGCGGACAAGGGCAACCGTTTCGTCCACACGCTGAATGGCTCAGGCCTGGCCGTGGGCCGCACCCTGGTGGCGGTGCTGGAGAACTACCAGCAGGAAGATGGCTCGATTGTAGTGCCTGAGGTTCTCCGCAAGTATATGGGCGGGACGGAAGTCATCCGTTGATACATTCGCCCATTCCCGATCTGGCCTCCGCGCGCATCCTCATCTCGAATGATGACGGCATCCAGGCGCCTGGCATCAAGGTGTTGGAGAAGATAGCGCGGTCCATCAGCAAGGACGTGTGGGTGGTCGCGCCCGAGACCGAGCAATCGGCCGCGGGCCATTCCTTGACCATCCGCCGGCCCCTGCGGGTGCGCCAAGTGGCGCGCCGCCGTTACGCGGTTGATGGCACGCCCACCGACGCGGTGCTGCTGGGCATCAACCACGTCCTCAAGGACAAGAAGCCCACCCTGGTGCTCTCGGGCGTCAATCGCGGCGCCAATCTGGGCGAAGACGTAACCTATTCCGGCACGGTGGCGGCGGCCATGGAGGCCACTATTCTGGGCATGCCGGCCATTGCCTTCTCCCAATACTACACTCCCGAACAGCCCATCCGGTGGTCCACCGCAGAGCACTGGGCGCCCGAGATCATCCGCCGCGTGACCCGCGTTGGGTGGGGGCGCAATGTGCTGATCAACGTGAATTTTCCCGACGTGCCCGCCGATAAGGTGACGGGCGTCGAGGTCACCCGCCAGGGCAAGCGGAAGATCGGCGACGAATTGTCGGAACGTTTCGATCCGCGTGGCGAACCCTATATTTGGATTGGAGCCCAGCGGGCCGAGGACCGCTCGACCGTGGGAACCGACATCGAGGCGGTGGTGCGCGGCGCGGTGTCGGTGACGCCTTTGTGCGTGGATCTCACCGACCAGGGCACCATGCGCGCGCTCAACACCATCTTTGCCGAAGGGTAGTGGCCATGGCCGCCGCCGAAGCCCGCATCATCCGCCTGTTGATGGAATTGCGCCGCTTCGGCGTTACCGACACGCCCACGCTGGCCGCGATCGAGAGCATCCCGCGCGACCTGTTCGTCGAGCAGCCGTTCCTAGACCAGGCCTACGAGAACCGCGCGCTTCCCATCGGCTGCGGCCAGACAGTCAGCCAACCCTTGGTGGTGGGCATGATGACCCAGGCGCTTGCCGTCACCGACCGCATGAAGGTGCTGGAGGTTGGAACCGGCTCGGGCTATCAGGCCGCTGTGCTGGCCAAGCTCTGCCGCCGCGTCTACACCATTGAGCGCCATAAGCCGCTGTTGAAGCAGGCCGAGGAACGCTTCAAGCGCCTGCGCATCCACAACATCACGTCAAAAATCGGTGATGGCTCGCGCGGATGGCCGGAGCAGGCGCCGTTCGAGCGCATCATGGTGACCGCCGCCGCCCACGACATTCCGCCTTTGCTGGTGGATCAGCTCAAGGTCGGCGGCATCATGGTCCTGCCGGTGGGCGAGGCCCATGCGCTGGAGCAGGATTTGGTCAAGGTCACCAAGCTCGCGGATGGCCTCCATATCGACCACCTGGGGCCGGTGCGCTTCGTGCCGCTGGTGGAGGGCGTGGCGGAGGGATAAGGTTTCCTCCCCATTGCCCCGTCAACCCCGCCGCCTGTATAGTGCGCCACATGAGCGCGCCCCTACCTCATTTTGTGCGAATCCTGGCCGTGGCCCTGGTGCCGTTGGCTCTGGTGGCCTGTGACCCTAACATGCGAAGCGGCGGCGCGCCGGTGACGCGAGGGGCAGTGGCCCAGCCGGCCTGCGCGTCGACCCTGACCACCTATCCCGGCGACACCGTCTATGCCATCGCGCGCCGGTGCAATGTATCGGTGCGCGAGCTGATCGAGGCCAATAATCTCCAGGCTCCCTACCTGATCAATTCCGGCATGGTGCTGCGCATCCCTGGCGGCAGCGGCGAGTACATCGTTCAGCGCGGCGACACCCTGCTGGTGGTGGCGCGCAAGCTGAAGGTGGATTTCCAGGCCCTGGCGCGCACCAACGGCAAGACTGCTCCGCATACCATTTATGTGGGTGAGAAGCTGCGGGTGCCCGGTTCCTACGTGGGCAGTACGCAGGTGGTCCAGGCGGCGCCTACCGCAGCCTCGCCGTTGATCATCGCCTCGCCCAACGCCCCGGGTGGTGCGAAGCCGGCGTCCAAGGCGCCGACCACCACCATGTCCAAGTTGCCGCCCCAGCAGGCTTCGGTGATCACCCCGCCGGTGGCGCAGCATCCTCAGGCCCAGCCTCAGCCCCAGCCCGAACCGCCAGCGGAGACCCGTCACGTGGCGTTCCAGCCCCAGGCCAGCCTGCCGCCGCCGGCTCCGCCGCCGCTGGCCGGAAAGGGCTTTATCTGGCCGGTCAGGGGCGAGGTCGTCACCGAGTTCGGCCCGATGGCCAAAGGCCAGCACAATGACGGCGTCAACATCCTTGCCCCGCGCGGTACGCCGGTGAAGGCCGCCGAGAACGGCGTGGTCGCCTATGTGGGCAATGAGCTTAAGGGGTTCGGCAATCTGCTGCTGATCAAGCATGCCGATGGCTGGATGACTGCCTATGCTCATAACGACCAATTGATGGTCAAGAAGGGTGAACCGGTCCGCAAGGGCCAGCAGATCGCCACCGTGGGCTCCTCGGGCAACGTTGCCCAGCCGCAGCTGCACTTCGAAATCCGCAAGGGCACCGAGGCCGTCAACCCGGCCGACCATATCCGGGGCGAGGCGCTGAGCCTGTTCGGCTTGCTGGACGTCGCCGACGACGCTTGACCAAGCGCAAGGCCGTGCGCACTCGGCTACGGCACGCTGGCTCCATGTTCAACGAAGCCCCCATGCTCACGCCCTCCCAGGCCCTGATGACCGGTGGTGCCGTCATCGTCGGCGGCATCGTCGTCTTTGCGCTTCTGCTGGTGGTCACCCGTTGGCTGGCGAAACGCTGAGTATTGGCATGAGCATGCTTGGCCACGCTGCACGGGCCAAGCCGGATCGACGAGATCGCCCGCGATGGCAGACGATCTCTTTGCTGCATCAGGCGCCTTAAGCCAGCGGCTTGCCCAGCCGGCCAGCCAAATCCTGAATGAACTGCCAAGCCACGCGGCCCGAGCGGGAGCCGCGGGTCATGGACCATTCCACGGCTTCCGCGTGCAGGGTCTCGGTGTCGATGGGCAGATCAAACCGCTTGGCGTAGCCCTCGACGATGTCGAAGAAGGTGTCCTGGGCCACATGGTGGAAGCCCAGCCACAGGCCGAAACGGTCCGACAGCGAGACTTTCTCCTCCACCGCCTCGTGCGGGTTGATGGCGGTCGAGCGTTCGTTCTCGATCATG
>JAEZFE010000053.1 GCA_023437865.1 Pseudomonadota bacterium
AAACCCCCGCCCGGCAAAACCGGCGGGCCTTTTCATGTCGCATTCAGCCTTCGGGCGGGCTGGCCGCCTGGGCTGGGCTGGCAGAAACTTCGGAGCCCTGTGGCACCGGCTTGGCTTGGCGGCGGAAGCGCGGTCCACTGCGGTATACGATATTATCCGATGGGCCGGGCGCGCATTTGGTTACCTTGCCGCCGCGGGACAGATATTCGGCAATCATCGCCTCGTCATCGCTCATGGGCGGACCTCGCTGAAAAGGGAGGAGGCAGCATAGCGGGTGAAGGGCTGCCGATAAACCATTGAGTCCTCACTCTTCCGCCATACCCCGAAGGCTCACTGAGCCGTCCACCCACCGTCCATGTTCACGCTTGTCCCGGTCATATTTGCCGCTGCCGGCGAGCATAGGAAGACCGCCAATTCGCCTAGTTGTTCCGGAGTGGTGAAGCGTTTAGACGGCTGCTTCTCGCTGAGCAACTCCCGCCCAGCAACCTCGATGGAAACTCCTTCGGCCTGAGCGTGCGCCTCAATTTGGCGCTGCACCAGCGGCGTCAACACCCAGCCGGGGCAGATCGCGTTGCAGGTCACCGGGGTTTCGGCGTTTTCAAGCGCGACCACCTTCGTCAGGCCCAACAGGCCATGCTTGGACGCCACATAGGCGGATTTGTTGGCCGAAGCCACCAGTCCATGGGCGGACGCCACGTTGATGATGCGGCCCCAGCCGCGTGCCTTCATGCCGGGCAGCGCCGTGCGGATGGTGTGGAAGGCGGAACTCAGGTTGATGGCGATCACCGCTTCCCAGCGCTCGGGCGGAAAGTCCTCGACTGGCGCTACATGTTGGATGCCGGCGTTGTTGACGAGGATGTCAACCCGGCCCCATTCGGATTCGATGTGTCGAACCAAATCCACGCAGGCCTCGGCCACCGACAGGTCGGCGTCGTCATAGATCACCTTGACCCCGAACTCGCGCGCCATGCTTGCCCTCAGGGTCTCGATCTCGCCGGGATTACCGAAGCCGTTCAGCGCCACGTTGGCGCCCTGCGCCGCCAGCGACCGGGCGACGCCCAATCCTATTCCGCTGGTGGACCCGGTGACGATGGCGGTCTTGCCTTTCAGCATGCTCGGGCTCCTATTTCTTGAAGAACGCCTCGGCTCCCTGCCGGGCCGATTGCTTGGCCGCGATGGCGGCGCGCACGCGCTCGATCTCGGCCTCCAGTTCGGCGATGTAGGCATTGAGCTCGGCCACGCCCATGACTTCCAGGTTCCTCTTCTCGGCAACCTTCTTCTTGGGGTCCAATTCCTCCCAGTCCATGCCAGGCCTCCACTCTTGCCAACACCCTCCGAACGTACCAGATTGGCGCCTCAACGGACAGGTGAAGAGGGGATAGGGGTATGCTGCCCGAGAGCATGACGTGCGTCGAGATCACCCAGCCCGGCGGCCCGGAAGTGTTACGCGCCACAACCCGGCCCGTGCCGCAGCCCGCCAAGGGTCAGGTGATCATCAAGGTCGCCGCCGCAGGCATCAACCGCCCCGACGTGCTACAGCGCGCCGGCGCCTACCCCGCCCCGCCCGGCGCCTCGGACCTGCCGGGCCTGGAAGTGTCGGGCATCGTCGCCGCCATGGGCGACGGCGTGAGCTCGCCCCCCCTCGGCACCCCCGTCTGCGCCCTGGTGGCGGGCGGCGGTTATGCGGAATACGTCGCCGTGGACGCCCGCCATTGCCTGCCGGTGCCGGCCGGCTTCGACATGATCCAGGCGGCGTCGCTGCCCGAGACCTTCTTCACCGTATGGCATAACGTGTTCGAGCGGGGCGCGCTCCAGGCCGGCGAAAGCCTGCTGGTCCATGGCGGCGCCGGTGGCATCGGCACCACCGCCATCCAATTGGCCAAGGCCCTGGGCGCAAGGGTGTTCGCCACCGCTGGCGGCCCGACCAAGTGCCAAGCCTGCCGCGACCTGGGCGCCGACCGCGCCATCGACTACACCACCGAGGATTTCGTGGAGGTCATCAAGGCCGAAACCGGCAAGGGCGTCGACGTCATCCTTGACATGGTGGGCGGCGATTACATCACCCGCAACGTCAAGGCGCTGGCGCCCGATGGCCGCCTGGTCTCCATCGCCTTCCTCAAGGGCTCGACGACCGAGCTCAATTTCATGTCGGTGATGCTCAAGCGGCTGACCCTGACCGGTTCGACGTTGCGCCCACAACCGGACGATGCCAAGGCACGGATGGCCGATGCCCTAAGGGCCCGGGTGTGGCCGTTGGTGGCGCAGGGCCGCATCCGTTCGGTGGTTCATGCCACCTTTCCGCTCGCGCAGGCGGCGGAGGCCCATCGACTCATGGAGGCCAACACCCATATTGGGAAAATCGTGCTGGTCGTCTAGGATTCGGGCTTTTCCCAACCGTTGCAGGCACTTACCCCAAGGGTTTGACCACGGGGTAGCCGTCCCATATAACTACGGCGCATTCCCTAAGGTTGCCACCGCCGGCACCCGGACCGTTCGTCCGATGCGGTCCGTTTGATGCCCAGGAAGGAGGATTTATGGCCCTGCCGCTCATGCCCAAGGCGACCGCCGTTTGGCTCGTCGAGAATACCGCGCTCAGCTTCGAGCAGATCGCCGACTTCTGCGGATTGCATCCGCTTGAGGTTCAGGCCATCGCCGATGGCGAGGTGGCGACCGGCATCGTTGGGCTCGACCCTGTCGCCAACGGACAGATCTCGCGCGACGCCCTGGAGCGCTGCGAGTCCGATCCGGATCTGCGCCTCAAGCTCATCATGACCGATTACCCGCAGCCGCGCGCCAAGCCCAAGGGCGCGCGCTACACCCCGGTGTCCAAGCGTCAGGACCGCCCGGACGCCATCGCCTGGCTTCTCAAGCACCACCCCGAGCTGTCGGATGCCCAGCTGTGCAAGCTGATCGGCACCACCAAGCCGACCATCGCCTCGGTGCGCGAGAAGACCCACTGGAATGCCGCGAACATCAAGCCGCGCAATCCAGTGACCCTGGGCCTGTGCACGGAAGCCGACCTGGAAAAGGCCGTGGCGCTGGCCCGTCCGCGCGCCGGCACGGTGGCGCCCCAGTACCACGACGAAAGCGACCACGCCGAATAAGGCGCCGCTCTTGCCTAGCAACGCCCGCTTCCGCAAGGAGGCGGGCGTTTTTATTGTCTTCTAGCCCATTCGTTAATAGCCGCCTTCACTTAGCCTTAATCGTGTCCTTATTCCGCCACCGAACCTCCTTATCCTCTGTTCTCATGGCACCGGAGACGGAGCCATAGGAATTCGGAGGGAGATCATGAAGAAGGTTCTGATGGCCTGCGCGCTGACGCTTTCGCTCGCGGCCTGCGCGCAGCCCGGCGGCGGGGGCGGTTATGGTTCGAACAGCGGCGGCC
>JAEZFE010000054.1 GCA_023437865.1 Pseudomonadota bacterium
TGGATAGGCTGGCGCAGATCGTGGCTGGCGGCACCGAGAAAATGAGACTTGGCGAGGTTGGCCCGTTCGGCGGCAGCCAAAGCCGCCTCGCGATCGAACAGGGCATCGCGGGCCTGCGCGTGAACGTGGGCCAGCGCGACGCTGCTGGCACGCTCGCGCCGCCGGGCCACCGCATAGGCTCCGGTCAGGAGCGTGAGGGCAAGCAAGGCCACCAACGCCGAGGGCAGTAATCCGGCCAGCCATTCACTGCGTATCGCGGCCAAGCGCACACTGCAGGTGATCCAGACCGGATAGCCTTCCACTTGGCGAAACGCGTAAAGGCGCTCGCCGCCACCCACCAGAGGATGGATACGGTAAGTACCCTCGCGCGCGGGGATGTGCTGCATGAGACCGGGCGTATCGGGCCGCAGGTTGATCGGTTGAGACAAGGCGGGTGCCCGCGCCAATTGAACGCCGTCCGCACGGTAAAGCGCGACCACACCCTGAACCAGATCGTCGGCCATGGTCTGGGCGAACAACGTCTCCAGCACGGCGGTGCGCAGACTGATGACGACCACGCCGCCCTGCCAGCGCTGTGCCAGCGTGAACACCGGTTCGCCCATCAGCGCCCGCCCTTTGATCTGCGGCCCGACGTGAATGCCACTGCCGGCAAGCGCCGACCGAAAATAATCGCGATCGTCGTATCGGATACCGTCGGCCGGCAGGTTGGAGGCGATCGCCTGCCCGTCGAGGCCCACCACGAGCATGGCGCCCACCACCGGGTCATTGCGGGCGCGCTCGGTGAACCAGCGGCTCAGTTCTTCGCCCGGATCGTCCGCATGCCCTGCCAGCTTGTGGATGGCCAATTCAATGGTGGCCGCCTGGGCGTCAAAGACTCGCGTCACATGATCGGCCAAGACCGCCGCATGCCGGCGTTGCCTGTCCTCGGCCAGGCCGACAGCGCGCTGGTGGGTCTGCCACGCATGGGTGGCGAACAAGCCCAGCACGGCAACAACGGTCGCAAAAAATAGAAGCCGCAGATGGCGCCAAGACCATGACGTCCGCTGCGGTACGGATGCCCCCATGGTCGCCCCCCCCAAACGGGAGCGATTATGCCGAGAGGCAAGGCCTGGGCATATATGCCGTTGCGCCGGGGCCTGTTATGCCTTCGGACCTAAACCGCCATCTTGCGAAAAACCAAGTTCGAGCAGCCCAGGGCGCGGGCCAAGCGGTCGAATGTGCGGTCATTCTCGATGGCAAAGGCGGGATTGCCCGCCGGCACTTCCAGAATCAAATCGCCCTGCTCGGTAAACAGCCGCGTCTCGCGCAGCAAATTCGGGGCACCGCCCGACAGCGTATGGGCCAAGCGCAGCGCCAGACCCGTGATACGGCAGCGCTGGACATCGGCTTCGTCGAGCAACTGCACCGCCATCCGGGCGTGCTGATTGTCGTCATCCCCCTGGTAGCGCTGGAAAATGGTGTAGGCGATGGCGGCGCGGTCACGGTGGCTGACGCCCATGAACGGCAGCCGCAGGACGCGCAGAAAGGCTTGCTCGGCCCGGTAATCCGGGTGCTCGTTCCAAAAAATGTCCGAAACCAGGCAGGCGGCATGGCGGAGCCGGGCGTCGTGCGGGCTCTCACCGGGAAATAGCGGGCGCATCCACGCCATCAGCTCGTCACCGTGCTCGGGGAATCGCGAGCCCATCAACGCAAGGCCCCGGAACACCGACAACAATGGGTCCTCGGCACGGCGTGCATCCGGCAGGCTGCGGAAGAATTGCCCTTCGCGCATGCCATAGATCGAAAACACCAGCCGCTCCGGCTGGCAGGCGCGCACCACCTTCTCCAGGGTCAACGCCGCCATCGGCAGATTGGCGACCCGCTTCTTGGAGACGCCGGGCACCTTTTCCAGGGATTTACGGCTCTGCGCCGACACCAGTTCGATGATCCTCAATCCCTCGCGGGCATCGAGGGCGAAATTGTCGAGCACAGTCAGCGGGTGATGGGTTTGGGCGATGCAGATGCGCGCGATGGCGCGCCAGGCGCCACCCACGGCATACAGGCTGCGCCCCCTGCCCTCCTTCAGCCAGGGCACCGCCTTGAGATGCTTGTCGACGATGTCGGCAGCCTTGCCCTTGTCATCGCCCGAGGCCTCCGACAGGCGCAACACTCCCAACGGCATGGTGACGTGCTCGCCGAAGGCGCCGTTCTGCACCGTCACCAGTTCCAGCGAGCCGCCCCCCAGATCGGCCACGATCCCATCGGCGTCGGGGGTGCCGCACAGCACGCCCATGGCCGCCGCCTTGGCCTCCTCGCCGCCCGACAGCACCTTGACCTGGACGTTGAAGCTGCGCTCGATGGCATCGACGAAAACATCGCCATCCGCCGCGTCACGCACAGCAGCGGTGGCCAAAATGTCCAGACGCTCCACCTCCATGGCACGCGACAGCGCCACGTAGCGGCCCACCGCCGCCAACGCCTGGGCCACGCCCTCGGGGTTCAGCCGGCCACTGGCACCCAAGCCCTGGCCCAACGCGCACACTGCCTTTTCGTTGAACAGCGGCACCGGCACCCGGCTGGCGTGGTCGTACACGCACAGGCGGATCGAATTGGACCCGATATCGATGATGCCGACAGGTTCCAGGCGGCGCTTGATCTTCATGCCTGGCCCACGCTCACTTCATGACCAGCTTGGACTTGCGCCCATGGCCCTTTTCCAAGGCGCTGCCGCGCCCCGACAGGCTGGGATTGGTCATGAAATAGGTGTGGGCGTTGAAGCCGATTTCCCCCGCTTCCATGCGGCGGTAGGTCCCGTCAGGGCCCAGGATCCAGCTCTGCTCGTTGTCCTTGAGGTTGGCCACCATGATCTGCTCAAGAATCTGCCGGTGGACGGTGGGGTTCTCGATGGGCACCAACGTCTCCACCCGCCAATCCATGTTGCGCTGCATCCAGTCGGCCGAAGAGATGAAGATCTTGGCCTGGCGCGACGGAAGGCGCGCCCCATTGCCAAACACCACCACACGGGAATGTTCCAGGAAGCGGCCCACGATGGACTTCACCCGGATATTCTCGGACAGGCCCGGCACGCCGGGGCGCAGGCAGCAGATTCCGCGGATGACCAGATCGATCTCCACGCCGGCCTGGCTGGCGCGATACAGCGCATCGATCAGCTTGGGATCGACGATGGAGTTCATCTTGAGCCAGATGGCCGCCGGCTTGCCCGCCTTGGCGTTATCAATCTCGGCATCAATCAGCGAGAGCAGCCTCTTCTTCAACGCCAGCGGCGCGATGGCCAGCTTTTCCATCCCATCGGGCGTCGCGTAGCCGGTCATGTAGTTGAACGCCTTGGCCGCGTCCTGGGTCAATTGCGGGTCACAGGTGAAGAAGGAGAGGTCGGTGTACACCTTGGCCGTGATCGGATGGTAATTGCCGGTGCCGAAATGCACATAGGACACCAGTCCGCCACCTTCGCGCCGCACCACCAGACTGATCTTGGCGTGGGTCTTGAGCTCCAAGAAACCGAACACCACCTGGGCGCCGGCGCTTTCCAGGTCGCGCGCCCAGCGGATATTGGCCTCCTCGTCGAAGCGGGCCTTCAGTTCCACCATGGCGGTCACCGACTTGCCGGCCTCGGCGGCCTCAACCAGCGCCTTGACGATCGGGCTGTCCTTCGACGTTCGGTAGAGCGTCTGCTTGATGGCGACCACATTGGGATCGCGCGCCGCCTGGCGAATGAACTGGACCACCACGTCAAAGCTCTCGAACGGGTGGTGGACGACGATGTCCTTCTTGCGGATGGCGGCAAAGCAGTCGCCGCCGAAATCGCGGATGCGCTCGGGGAACCGCGCGTTATAGGGCGGGAACAGCAGGTCCGGGCGCTCATCGGTAATCAGCTGCTTGGTATCGACCAGGCCGATGGAGCTTTCGAATTCGTACACGTCGCTTTCGGCCACGTGCATCTCGGCAATGACCAGTTTCTTCAGGTCTTCGGGGATGCCCGCGTTGAAGGTCAAGCGGATCACATGGCCGCGCCGGCGCCGCTTCAGCGCCGATTCGAACACCCGCACCAAATCCTCAGCTTCTTCGTCGATGTCCATTTCCGAGTCGCGGATGACCCGGAACATGCCGTGGCCCTCCATGCGGAAGCCCGGGAACAGCCGGTCCAGGAACATCAGCACCATGTTCTCGAGCGGCAGGAAGCGGATGGCCTCGCCCGGCAGGCGGATGAAGCGCTCGATCTGGTGCGGCAGCGGCACCAGAGCGCGCAGCACCTCGCCATCCTCTATGCGGAACAGGTGCAGCACCAGCGAGATGCCGGCATTGGGTAGGAATGGGAATGGATGCGCCGGGTCGATGGCCAGCGGGGTGAGCACCGGGAAGATGTGCTCCATGAACCGGCTTTCGGCCCATTTGCGGTCAGACTTGGTCAGCTCATCGGCATCCACCACCGCAATTCCGGCTTCGCGCAGCTCGACCTTAAGCTCGCTCCAGCAGCGCTTCTGGGCGGCCAGCAACTCGCCCGCCTCGCGGTTGATGGCCGCCAGCTGCTGTGCCGGGGTCAGGCCATCCTCGGACGTCGTCATGACGCCGGCATCCACCTGGCCCTTAAGGCCGGCGACGCGCACCATGTAGAACTCGTCCAGGTTCGACGCGGAAATCGACAAAAAGCGCAGCCGCTCCAGCAACGGATGGCGCTTGTTGAACGCCTCCTCGATGACCCTCAGATTGAAGGCGAGCCACGAGAGCTCGCGGTTGATGAAACGGTCCTTGGACTCGAGGTCAATGACGGGAGCTTCAACAGTCTGCAGGGTCAAGAACGTCTCTCCGGCTGGGGTGAGCTAGCGTCTGCTCCATCCTTTATATATGCTCGTCATCGCCCTGTCATGGCCGCGAGGATGACGGATTTGCGACACATCTTCTTACTTCGCCACGCCAAATCCAGTTGGGACGATCCCGCCTTAAGCGATTTCGACCGTCCACTCAACGAACGTGGACGGCGTAGCGCCCACGCCATGGCGGATTACCTGAAGGCGAATTCCGTTCGCCCAGCCATTATCCTGTGCTCGGCGGCGCTGCGGACGCGGGAAACCTGCGAATTGCTGGAGCCGGCGCTGCAGGGCGTGCCGGTCAGCTTCGAGCCCGAATTGTACGAGGCCAGCCGTCACGATCTAGTGACCCGGCTGCGGCATCTCGACGACCACCTGGGCTCGGCCCTGCTGATCGGCCATAATCCGGGCCTCCAGCGCCTGACCACCTATCTGTGCGCCGGTCACGGTGATTCCAAAGCGCTGGCACGGCTGAGCGAGAAATTCCCCACCTGCACGCTGGCGACGCTGGACGCCAAGGTGGCGAAATGGGCCGAACTGGATGAAGGCTGCGCCACCTTGACGAAATTCGTGCGGCCCACCGATCTGGGGTGAACCCGTGCGGGTGCGTGGGTGTTCTCCTTGCGGGTTGGCCCGGAGGAAAACACTATGTCCCGCCGTTTCATCATCGCGATCCTGGTATTCATCACGGTGTCGCCGGTGGTCTTCTATGCCGGCTTCATCACCGTGATCCTGCTAACCGACGATCCGTACACCCGCGCCTATGCGGCGGCGGGTTCGACGGTGCTGGCGGTCGTGGTGTCCGCCCCGTTCGCATGGGTGATCGCCCCCCGGCTGCGCTCGCGCTTCCTGCGCCAGCACCCCCACCGGCCACTGGATTAGCTCACCACTCCAGCTCGCCCTGCCGGTCGTCCTTCTCCAGCCCTTCCAGCACCGAGCGGGCCAGTGGGATGGTGATCGGGCGGCGGCGTTCGAGGGCTGCGCGGTCCAGCGCGTCCACCGCCTTTCCCACCGCCTCGAAGCTGCGCTCAAGGCGGCCCAGCAGCCAGGTCACCACCTCTTCCCCCACGCGCAATTGGCGGTCGGCGAACAGCTTCACCAGCACGGCCGCCAGCAAGGCGTCGTCGGGGGCACCAATGCCCACCGCCTGCGTCGCCACCAGGCGGGAACGGACGCGCGGCTCCTTGACCGCCAGGCGTGACGGCACCGTGCGGCTGGTCAGGATCAGGTGGCGGTCTTCGTTCATGAGGCGGTTCCACAGGTGGTGGAAGGCCTCCTCGTCGG
>JAEZFE010000067.1 GCA_023437865.1 Pseudomonadota bacterium
AGCTTGCCCCGGGCAAGGCGCCGCCAGCGGCCGCCCCGCCGCCCGAGGCCGAGCGCGAGGCCGCCATCAAGCGCATGCAGTCGCAGGTTAGGGAGTTCGTCACCCCCGAACGTCAGGCGCTGATCGACAACGCCATGCGGGTGCACCGCGCCAAGCAGCAGATCCTCGCCGACCTGGATGACGAAAGCCGGGCCAAGTTGGTGGCCATGGTCATTACGACCCTGCTGCAGGGCCGCGACTTGGATCCCGCTAGCAACGACAAGAAGAAATAGGAAGCCGTCCCTTGTCCCTCGATCCCTCGACCCTTGCCCAGGGCGTGCTGGCCGGCGAGCGCCGTGCCGTGGCCCGCGCCATCACCCTGATCGAATCCACCCGCGCCGATCACCGCGAGGCGGCGGAAGCGTTGCTGCACCAATTGCTGCCCCATACCGGGCGCTCGGTGCGCATCGGCATCACCGGGGTGCCGGGTGCCGGCAAGTCCACCTTCATCGAGGCGTTCGGGCTGCACGTGGTCGGTAAGGGCCATCGTCTGGCGGTGCTCGCGGTGGACCCGTCCTCGCCGCGCTCGGGCGGTTCCATCCTGGGCGACAAGACCCGCATGGAGGAGCTCAGCCGCGACGAGCGCGCGTTCATTCGCCCCAGCCCGTCGGGCTGTACCCTGGGCGGCGTCGCGCGCCGTACCCGCGAGGCCATGCTGGTGTGCGAGGCCGCCGGCTTCGACGTGGTGGTGGTTGAAACTGTGGGTGTGGGCCAGAGCGAAACCGCGGTCGCCGACATGGTGGACATGTTCCTGCTGCTGCTGGTCCCCGGTGGCGGCGATGAGTTGCAGGGCATCAAGAAGGGCATCGTCGAGCTGGCCGATGCCATCGTCGTCAACAAGGCCGACGGTGACTTGGCCGCTGCCGCCCAGCGCGCCGCCCGTGACTACAAGAATGCCCTGCACCTGCTGGCACCAGCCAATCCCGCCTGGACCGTGCCGGTGCTCACCGTTTCGGCGCTGGAGCGCGGCGGCATAGACCAGGTATGGCAGAACGTGGGCGATTACCGCGAGGCCATGGTCAGCGCCGGTTCCTGGTCGGATCGGCGCTCGGCTCAAGCCCACGCCTGGATGTGGAACGAAGTAGCCGAGACCCTGATGCAATCGCTGAAGGACGATCCCCAGGTGGCGCAGATGCTGCCCGCCATGGAAAAGAGCGTGGCCGATGGCCAACTTGCTCCTGGCCGTGCCGCCCGTCAGTTGGTTGGCGCGTTCAGGCATCTGCGCGGCGAATAAAATTCTCCGGCGGCTTTGCGGAGTGGCGACGGCTGGAGTATCCTCTTGGCCGTACCCTCCCCGAGTTCCCGAGATCCCACCCAATGTCCGAACCTACCGCGAACGACCTCCTCGTCCTCAAGAAGGAAATGGTCGGCCTGTTCGGCCACCTGCAAAAGATCCGCAAGGAACTCGCCGCGCTGAACCCGCCCGGCGCCCCCGACCATTTCGGCAGCATGTCCGATCAGTTGGACGCCATCGTCAATGCGACCGAGGGGGCGACCAACAGCATCATGGAGAGTGTTGAGGGCATCGACAACCTGATGGGCGAGGCCCGCACCTACTGTCAGGGGGGCAAGCTGGGCAGCATCTTCGATCAGGTCACCGACAAGGTGAACACGGTGTTCGAAGCTTGCTCGTTCCAGGACATCACCGGCCAGCGCGTGACCAAGGTGGTCAATTCGCTGAAGTTTGTGGAAGAGCGCATCAATTCCATCATCTTCACCTGGGGCCGTGACGAGCTGACCCAGGTGGTGGTCGAAATCAAGGAAGATCAGGATCCCGACAAGAAGCTGCTGCACGGTCCGCAGCTTCCCGGCCAGGGCGTCAGCCAGGCCGAGGTCGACAAGATGCTGGCGCAGACCGAGATCGACAAGCTGTTCGGTTGAGGGGGGCGGCAGCCCTCGGGCGCATTCGGGCGCTTCACAACCAACGAGTCGGAATCCGCTTGACGGGCGCAGTCTCGGCCCGTAAAAACGCGGCTTCCCCGGTTAAAGCCGGGACCGGATTACCTATGGTGCGCGCGGCTCAGCGCGCCGAAGAACAAGAGGATGTCGACCATGGCCCGTCGTTGCTCGATCACCGGCAAGGGTGTGCAGACCGGTAACAACGTCAGCCACGCCAACAACAAGACCCGCCGCCGCTTCCTGCCCAACCTGCAGGAGACCTCGGTGCTGTCCGATGCGCTGGGCCAGATGGTCCGCCTGAAGGTTACCACCCGTGGCCTGAAGACCATCGAACACAATGGCGGCCTGGACGCGTTCCTGCTGACCACCAACAACTCCGTCCTGCCGGAAGAGGCCCGCCGCCTGAAGAAGCGCGTGCAGTCGGCCCTGGCCAAGAAGCAGGAAGCCTAAGCTTCCGTCTTCGCAGGTTCGCGAATTCGCCTGAGGCCCTGGGGGAAACCCCAGGGCCTTTTGGCGTTCGTCGCTTAGGTCCCTACGGGGCGTCGGCGCTGCGGCTTGGCCGTGACCTCGACCGCTATCGTCAGAATTGCTTCAGCAGGCGCTGCAGGTAATCGCGCTCCGCCTCGGGGCGCTGAAATTCGCCGGCGCGGCGGCGGATTTCGTTGAGGATGTCGCGCGAGCGCTGGACTTCGGCTCGGTCGGGCACCCGTGTGGTGCCATCATCACCGGTGCCCGCACCCCAGGCGGGACGCCCCAGTGGGTCGCGGGGCAGCAAGCCGGCACCGCCCTGGCCTGAGGCGCCCATCTGCGCCATGGCCTCCCGCGCCGCCTGCTGGAGAGCCCGCAAGGCCTCGCCTTGCGAATCGGCAGCCCCCTCCCAATCGCCCTGGCCCAACTGGCCGGCGGCGTCGCCCATGGATTGGCCTGCCTCGCCCAGTGCAGACGGGGGCTCGCCCAAAGCCTCGCCCAGCTTCCGGCTGATCTCGCCCAGAGCCTTGCGCAAGGCCTCCTGCGCCTGGGCTGCGTGGGCTGGGTCTCCCGGCTGCTCCTGCTGCGCTTGGCGATGGCTCTGGTCCAGCATGTCCTGCTGGCGTTTGGCCAGATCGCGCAATTGCCTCATGCCTTCGGCCGCCGGGCCGTTGGGTTGGGGCGGTGCGCCGGCCTGAAGCCCGTCGAGGATCTGGCCCAATTCGTCCAGCATCTGCCGAAGCGCGTCGCGCGCCCCGGCCTGTGCCATGTCGCGCATGCCATCGAGCATCTGGCGCAGTTCGTCGTCGGTAATGGTGCGTCCGTCCGCGTTGGGCTCGGGCGGGGGCTGGCCGTTCTGGGCCATGCGTTCGGTCAGAGCTTCCACATAGCGCTGCATGGCCTGCTGAACCTGATCGAGCAGGCGCTGCAGTTCGGAGGCCGGAGCGTTCTCCTCCATGGCCTTTTCCAGCGCCTTGCGGGCATCGTTTAGCGCCTGCTCGGCACTGGCCAGGTCGCCCTCCTCGATTCGCATGGCGGCATTCCACAGCAGGGTCTGCATGTCGGCCAGATCGAACGCCGGGCCGCCCAGGGCATGCCGGGCGGCGCGCAGCATCAGGAAGGTCTTCAGATCGTCGTTAAACAGCCCCGGCTCCGAGGCGATGCGGTCCAGCAGCGCTGCGGTAGTGGCCGCGCGCCCGCGATTTTCGGTCAGCGCCCGGCGTTCGGTGACGATGGCGGCGGCCACCGGATTGGCGAAGTCGCGCTCGGGCAGGGTGATGGTGTGCCGCTCGCCCGCGCTTTGCTGGCCGATGGCGTCCTCGGCCACCGGCTCCAGGGTTACCGGCAGACCGGCCCAGGGATGGGCGGTCAGGTCGTGCCATGCCGCCAGATCGGCGGAACGCGGGCGGCCTCCGGGCACCGCCAGCTCGATGGTGACGGGCGGTTCGTCGGGCGGGGCGCCCATGCGGCGCATGGTGATCCACGCCTTGGCGATCCCATAATCATCCGTTGCCGTCACTGCCAGCCGCAGCCGCCCACGCTCGCCGGCCTCGGGCGGCGCGGCGAAGGCGATGGACGGCAGGGCGTCCGGCACTACCTTGACCGGCCACGCGGCCACTGACAGGCCTGATTGGCGCACTTCGATGCGGCTGCCCGAATCCAGGCGGGTCTCCAGCCGCTGGCTGCCGTCACCCTGCTTCTCGAACGAAGTGTCGGCATCGTCCACCCGAAGATGGGCGGTGCCCCAGCCGCCCGCCAGCACCGCCAGCAGGCCGCTGCCGGCGGGAACGGCGACGGTACCGGGCTGCCCGGGCTTCAGCAGGATTGGGGCGAGGCCGGTATAGGCCGGTGGGGTGATCCATACCTCCAGCGAGTCGGCGCTCAGGCCGGTGACACCGATTGCTGGGTCGAGGGCGCGGGCCAGCCGCCGGGGAGCGTCGGCCCCGCCGCCCACCAAGGCGATGACCAGCAGCAGCAGGACCGCCGCGCGCAGGCCCCACGGATCGCGCGCCGCCATGTTGGGATGGGGCAGTGCCACGCGCAGCCGCCCGATCTCGGCGGCCATGCGGCGGCGATGCGCCTGCCAC
>JAEZFE010000150.1 GCA_023437865.1 Pseudomonadota bacterium
CCAGGGCCGGTGGGGCGACAGCGGCGCGAGCGGCGTCTGGATCGCCCCTTGGGGTGGCGTTGCCCGGCAGAAGGAAGGCGCCGCGACGACGGGCTGGAACTCCATGTCCGGCGGCATCGCCATCGGCGCCGATACCGACATGGGCAAGGACATGCTGGCCGGCGGCGCCTTCGGGTGGGGGCGGACCAGCGTTGATTATGGCGGGGCCGGCGGCGGCAGCGACAACGATACTTTCCTTGCATCGCTTTACGGGGCATGGACGCCAGAGCACTGGACGATGGATGCCAGCCTGACCGGCGCCCTGTCGCGCTTCGATACCAGCCGTGGCGTGCAAGCCGGCGTAGGAAACCGGACCGCCCATTCGGACTATTCCGGCCGCACCGTATCGGCGGCCGTGGGGGGCAAGCGCCTGTTCGAAGCCGGCGGTTTTGAGCTCTCGCCCAGCCTGCGTGCCACCGCCTCGCGCTGGTGGCTGGACGGCTACAGCGAGACCGGCGCCGGATCGTTGAACCTGGAGGTCGATGGCCGCTCGGGCAATCGCCTGCGGGCCGAAACCGGCGTGGAACTGGCCCATGCCATCTCCACCGAAGCGGGGCGCCTGCGCCCATGGGCGCGGCTGGCCGTCGCCAATGACTGGAGCTCGGGCAACCGCGCCATGCAGGCCCGCTTCTCCGGCACCGCCTCGGGCTTTGCCGTGGTCGGCGCCGACGACGACGGCTTCCGCTGGCTGCCCGGCGTCGGTCTGTCGTTCGATCTTAGCGACACGTGGGAGGCAAGCCTGGAATACCAGGGCGAACTGCGCCACGACTTCCAGGCCCATACCGGCCAGATGGCGCTGCGCTACAAGTTCTGAGGCGGAGCCGGAGGCTCCGCCTCAGGACAGGATCAGCCCCGCCGCACGAAGCCCATGGCGTCGCGGGCGCGGGTGATGGTCACCGAAGCGATGGAACGGGCGCGGTCGGCGCCGGCGTTCAGGATCTCCATCAGGTGGTCAGGGTTCTTGGTCAGGTCGGCGTACTTTTCCTGCACCGGGCGCAGAGTCTCGACTGTCAGTTCCACCAGCGCCTTCTTGAGCTTGCCGTAGCCCTGGCCGTGGAACTCGGCTTCGATCTCGGCGCGCGGCTTCTTGCTCATCACCTCGTACAGTTCCAGCAGATTGCGCACGCCCGGGCCGGCATGGTCGAAGCGGGCTTCGTTGCCGGAATCGGTGGTGGCGCTCATGATCGCCTTCTTGATGGCCGAGGCCTCGTCGAGAATGCCGATGGAATGGCCCTTCTTGGTCTCGCCGATGGACTTGCTCATCTTCACGTCCGGATCGTCCAGGCCCATGACGCGGGCGCCCGATTTGCGGATCTGCGGCTCGGGGATAACGAAGCCGGTGTTGAACATGGTGTTGCAGCGCTGGGCCAGGTCGCGGGCAAATTCCAGGTGCTGCTTCTGATCGTCGCCAACGGGGACGAAATTGGTGTCGTAGAGCAGGATGTCGGCGGCCATCAGCACCGGGTAATCGAGCAGGCCGGTGCCCACCGATTCATTGTTGCCGGCCTTGGCCTTGAACTGGGTCATGCGGTAGAGCCAGCCGAGCGGCGCCATGCAGTTCAGCAGCCAGGCCAGCTCGGAATGCTCGGGGACGTGCGACTGCAGGAAGATCGCCGACTTGGCCGGGTCGATGCCGCAGGCCAGATACAGCGCGGCGATCTCCAGGTTCTTGGCATGGAAAGCCTTGGGGTCGATGGCCTCGGGCACGGTGATGGCGTGCAGATCGACCACGCAGAAGATGTTGTCGTAATCGTCCTGGTTCTCGGCCCACTGGCTGATAGCGCCGATATAGTTGCCGATATGCAGCTTGCCGGTGGGCTGAACGCCGGAGAAGACGCGCTTCTTCTGCTGACCTGACATTTCCAGAATTGCTCCGTCCAAAAGGGAAGGTGTCCTTCATAGACCTTCGCACAGGCAAAATCCAGCCGCCGCATCGCCGGGCTGCGACGCTCGTACTTGAAACGTCCCAGGAACATGCCTAGGTTCGGACCCATGCACAAGCCCGTTTCCCATCGCGGCGCGATCAGCAACGCCACCGGCCGGTTCGAGCGCTACAGCGCCGAAGCCTTCGACGACGGCTGGGGCCGCGAGGAGGATCTGCCGCCGCTGCGCACCGAAGTGGCGGTGGATGCGACGCGCACCATCATCACCCGGAACACATCGCCCGACGTGCCCTTCGACCGCTCGATCAACCCCTACCGGGGCTGCGAACACGGCTGCATCTATTGCTTCGCCCGGCCCACCCACGCCTTTCTGGGCCTGTCGCCCGGCCTGGATTTCGAGACCCGCCTGTTCGCCAAGCCCGATGCCGCCCGCCTGCTGGAACAGGAGCTGAGCAATCCGCGCTACCGGCCGGCGGTGCTGGCCATCGGCACCAACACCGATCCCTACCAGCCCATCGAGCGCGAGCGCCGCATCATGCGCAACTGCCTGGAGGTGCTGGCGGCGTTCAACCACCCGGTGATGATCACTACCAAAGGCCATCTGGTCACCCGCGACCTCGACATTCTCGTCCCCATGGCGGCAAAGGGCCTTGCCGCCGTGGGTATCAGCGTCACCACGCTGGACCGCGATCTGTGCCGTAAATTGGAGCCGCGCGCGCCGGTGCCCGCCATGCGCCTGGATGCCATCCGCCAGTTGTCACAGGCTGGCGTGCCGGTCTCGGTCATGGCTGCGCCCATGATCCCCTTCGTCACCGACCACGAACTGGAGCGCATTCTCGAAGCGGCGCGGCAGGCCGGCGCAACAGGCGCGGCCTATATCCTGCTGCGCCTGCCAGACGAGGTGAAGGAGCTGTTCGCCCAGTGGCTGGACACCCACTTCCCCCAGCGCGCCGCCCATGTGATGTCGCTGATGGTTCAGCAGCGCGGCGGCAGGGCCTATGACGCACAATGGGGGGTGCGGTTCAAGGGAACCGGGGCCCACGCCGACCTGCTGGCGCAACGCTTCGCCCTCGCCGTGAAACGATTTGGTTTCACGGATCGGCACGTGGCGCTGGAGACGGGGCTGTTCAAGCGACCACCCAGGCCGGGGGATCAGATGGCGCTGTTCTAAAACGAAAAAGGGCGCCGTGCGGGCGCCCTTCATGATGCCTTTTTTTTGGGGGGGGCTGACGCCGTCAGGCGTGGCCGGCATCCCCTGACAGCGCAGCAAAGTCGATGCCCATCTTATGGATGGCCGCTTCCCATTTGTGATCGAGGTCGGCCCCGAACAGCAGGGTTTCGTCAGCCGGCACGTTCAGCCAGGCATTCTCGCGGATCTCGTTGTCGAGCTGGCCCGGGCTCCAGCCGGCATAGCCGAGCGCCAGCAGGCTCTTGCGC
>JAEZFE010000176.1 GCA_023437865.1 Pseudomonadota bacterium
GCCTGCACCTGATCGAGATGCTGGACGAGTGCGGCTATTTGGTGGGTGATCTGGTCGAGGTGGCGGAAAAGCTGTCCTGCCCGCTGGAGCAGGTCGAGGCGGTCTTGAAGCGCGTGCAGCGTTTCGACCCCATCGGCGTCTTCGCACGCTCGCTCAAGGAATGCCTGGGCCTGCAATTGGCCGAGCGCGACCGCTATGATCCCGCCATGCAGGCGCTGATCGCCAATCTGGAAATGCTGGCGCGGCGCGACCTGCCCGGCCTGATGAAGGTGTGCGGAATCGATGCCGAGGATCTGACCGACATGATCGGCGAGATCAAGGCGCTGGACCCCAAGCCGGCCTTGCGGTTCGACACGGCGGTGGCCCAGCCGGTGACTCCCGACGTGCTGATGCGTCGCGCCCAGGATGGATCGTGGCTGGTCGAGCTCAACTCCGACACCCTGCCGCGCGTTCTGGTCAACGCCCGCTATTATGCCAAGGTCTCGGGTGCGACCAAGAACAAGGACGACAAGACCTATCTGTCCGAGCGCTTCCAGTCGGCCAACTGGCTGGTGAAGTCGCTGCACCAGCGCGCCACCACCATCCTGAAGGTAGCAACCGAATTGGTGCGCCAGCAGGATGCCTTCTTTCGCCACGGCGTGCAGCATCTGCGGCCGCTGGTGCTGCGTGACATCGCCAATGCCATCGGCATGCACGAGAGCACGGTTAGCCGCGTGACCAGCAACAAGTACATTTCGACGCCCCGCGGCATTTACGAACTAAAGTACTTCTTCACCCAGGCCATCGGCTCCAACGACGGCGGTGACGCCCATTCGGCGGAATCGGTGCGCCACCGCATCAAGGGGCTGATCGACGCCGAGGGCCGCCAGGTGCTGTCCGACGACCGCATCGTCGAGATCCTGAAGGGCGAAGGCATCGACATCGCGCGCCGCACGGTGGCAAAGTATCGGGAGGGAATGAATATTCCATCCTCGGTTCAGCGCCGCCGTGAGAAGTCGTTGGGGGTCTAGGACATCCGGGGGATTTTCCGCCGGAAGCTTGACTTCGGCATGGTGCGGAACTATGTTCCGGCCCTCCCTTGGACCGGTCCGATGGGATGGGCTGATGAGCTCACGCGAGACCGGAATCCGCGGATTGGCGGGATCCGCATTGAGCCCAGCAGAGGGTTGCTTTTCATGGACATCGCCGACCTGATCACCCCGGTTGCCGTCATCCCGAATCTGCGCGCCACCTCGAAGAAGCAGGCGCTGCAGGATCTGGCGAAGAAGGCCGCCGATCTTACCGGCCTGCACGAGCGCGCCGTGTTCGACGTTCTGCTCGAGCGCGAGCGCCTGGGCACCACGGGCGTTGGCAATGGTATTGCCATTCCCCACGGCAAGCTCGCCAATTTGGACCGGCTGTACGGCCTGTTCGCCCGACTCGAGCGCCCCATCAATTTCGAATCCATCGACGAGCAGCCGGTTGACCTGATCTTCCTGCTGCTGGCCCCGGAATCGGCGGGTGCCGATCACCTGAAGGCGCTGGCCCGTGTCTCGCGCCTGCTGCGTGACAAGGGGGTGTGTGAGAAGCTGCGCGGCACCGATAATGCCGACGGCCTTTACGCGCTGCTGACGGAATCGCCGGCCAGCCGCGCCGCCTAGCGATCGTGCGCCTGCACTCCGTGCGGGCTTTGGCTCAGATGTCGCTCGGGCCCGAAAGCCGCATCCTCGGATCGGCTCTAGGGCCTTCACCCTCTGTTCGCGGCTTAGGAAAAGGGCTAGAAAGGGCGCATGAGGACGCTCTACCATCATCCACTCAGCCCCTTCTCGCGCAAGGTGCGCGTGGTGCTGGCCGAAAAGAAGCTGGACTTCGACGCCCAGCTTGAGCGCTATTGGGAGCGCCGGGACGATTTCGTCGCCATGAACCCTGCTTCCGAGGTGCCGCTGCTGGTGGAGGAGGGCGGCACCGTGCTGGCCGATTCCACCGCCATTTGCGAGTACCTCGACGAAGTTCACCGCGAGCCGCCGCTATTGCCTGCGGAGGCCGCCGCGCGCGCCGAAGTGCGCCGTCTGGTGGGCTGGTTCGACGTCAAGTTCTACAACGAGGTGACCGCCAACCTGGTGGGCGAGAAGGTGCACAAGCGTCTGACCATGGCCGGCGGCGCCCCGGATTCGCGCCTGATCCGCGCCGGCTTCGCCGCCATCCACCAGCACCTGGATTATATCGGCTGGCTGACTGAACGGCGGACTTGGCTGGGCGGTAGCCATTATTCCATGGCCGACATCGCCGCGGCGGCGCAGATCTCCTGCCTCGACTATATCGGCGACGTGCCGTGGGAAAATCATCCTGGCGCCAAGGACTGGTACGCCCGCGTCAAGTCCCGCCCGGCCTTCCGCCCGCTCCTGGCTGATCACCTGCCCGGCATGCCGCCGCCGCGGCATTACGCCGACCTGGATTTTTAGCGGCTTTCCGGCGCAAGCCGGGGCGTGAACTCAAATTAGAGACATAGAAAATGCGCAGAGAAGAGAAACGCTTTTTTCTCTGCGCCCTCTCTATCTCGTTATGTCTCTGTGGTTTGCTCGGCCTGGGCCGCCCCGCTGGCGCCGATGTCATCGAGCGCCTGCCCACCACCGAGAAGGTGGTCGCGCTGACCTTTGACGCGTGCGAGGGCAGGGGGAAGCCCGCGACCTTCGACCGCTCCATCTTGGATTTCCTGGAAGCGGAGAAAATCCCGTTCACCGTCTTCGCGACCGGATTGTTCGCCGAGCGCAATGCGGGCGAGTTGGCGCGCTTGGCCAAATCGCCGCTGGTGGAAATCGAGAACCATTCCTTCGACCATCCCCAGCACATGGAAGCCCTGGGCGCGGCCCTGGCGACCGCGCAGGTGCAGGATGCCGACCGCGTCATCACCGCCATCGCCGGGCGCAAACCCACCTATTTCCGCTTCCCGGCGGGCAATTACGACGCCGCCACCCTGGCCGCGGTGGAAGCCACCGGGCACAAGGTGGTGCATTGGCGCTGGCCGTCGGGTGACCCGGTCAAGGGGCTGGAGCCGGTGCGGCTGAAGGCGTGGGTGTTGGACAAAACCCGGCCCGGCGACATCCTGATCTTCCATATCAACGGACGCGCTCCAGCCACCGGTCAGGCGCTGCCGGAGGTGGTGGCCGAACTGCGCAAGCGCGGCTACCGCTTTACTCGGCTCGATGAGGTGGTCAAATGACCATCCGCCCCCTTCTCGCCGCTGACATCCACGTTCTGGCCGAGGCGCTGGCCAGCATGGAGCCGTGGCGCACACTGGGCTATTCGGCGGCGGGCCTGGCGGGCTATTTGGCGCGCGAGGATGCGGCGCTGACCCGCATGGTGGCGGAGAAGGGCGGAGCGCCGTCGGCTGTGATCGCGGTGCGCCAGCCGTGGCTGCGCGGCCCGTATATCGAGGTGCTGGCGGTGCTGCCCCCGGCGCAAGGGGCGGGGCTGGGAGCCAGGCTGGTGAATTGGGCGGCGGAGCGCGGTGGTGGCAATCTGTGGGCCTGTGTTTCGGCCTTCAACCAACCGGCCCGGGATTTCTACGCCCGCCTGGGCTTTGCCGAGGTGGCGCCGCTCCCCGGCTTGGTGGCCGAAGGCTTCGAGGAGATCCTGCTCAGGCGGCGGCTTGTTCCGGGCAATCCGCCAGTCTCACGCTGACGGTGAACACCGAGCCCCGCCCCTCCTGCGAGTTCAGCGCGACTTCATGGCCCAGCAGCCGGGCGGTGCGTGCCACCACCGACAGCCCGAGGCCCAGCCCCCGGCTACGGTCGCGGCCTGGATTGCCAATCTGGTAGAAATCCTCGAAGACCTTCTGCTGCTTGTCCGCCGGGATGCCCATGCCGGTGTCCCACACCTGGAACAGCAATTGGCCGGCGCGCTGCCGGGTAGCGATCAGGATGCCGCCCCGCTCGGTGTAGCGCACGGCGTTGTGCAGCAGGTTGCGCAGCATGCGTTTCAGCAGCACCGGATCGGTGATGATGGTGCCGGGCCGGATGTGATGCTTCAGCTTCAGGCCCTGAGCCGCCGCCTGGGGCTGAAACTCGCGCACCAGCCGCTCAACCATGTCCTCCGCGCTGATGCGGCAGGTCTTGGGCGTGACGATGCCGGCCTCCAGCGTCGAGACATCCAGAAGCGCGGTCAGCAATTGCTCGCCCGCCGTCATGGCTTCGTCCAGCTTGGCACCCACCGCCGCAGCCTTGGGGTCGGCCAGCCACGGCGTCAGCGCCGAGCGGAACAGCCGCATGGCCTGGAACGGTTGGCGCAGATCGTGGCTGGCGGCGGCAAGGAAGCGGCTCTTGGCCTCGTTGGCGCGTTCGGCCTCCTCGCGCGCCAGCATCAACGCGGCCTGCAACTTGCGCTCTTCGGTGATGTCCAGCGCGGCGCCCACCAGACCGGTGACCGCGCCGTGCTCGTCCAGCATCGGTTCGTACCACACGTCCATGCGGCGCTCGATGCCATCGAAGTGGCAGGTTATTTCATGGCGGCGGCCGCAATGGGTGGTCAGCACTTCGCGTTTAATGGTGGAGAGTTCGGCGGCGTCCCCGGGCGGGAGGCGGTCGTTGATGGTCTTGCCCAGCAAATCGCCGCCGCCGGGGGGCGCGTTGAACACCCAGGTGAAGCGGAAATTTAGGTCCTGCGCGAAAACCATGACCGGAGAGTGCTTCAGCGCCACGCGGAAGCGCTCCTCACTCATACGCAGTGCCTCGCGCGCCATGATCTGGCCGGTAATGTCGAACATGGTGCCGATATGGCCGAGCACGTTGCCATGGCGGTCGCGTTCGGCCACATCACGGACCAGCACCCATACCTCGCGGCCATCGGGGCGCAGCAGCCGCAATTCGCGCTGGCCGCAATCTTGGGGCCGGTCCAGCTTGGGGCGGTCGTCGGGATGCACCAGTGTATGCCAATCCAACCCGCGCAACTCGCTTGGCGGCAGGCGCAGGATGGCGGCCAATGCCTCGTTGGCGTAGGTGCAGGCCCCCTCGAAATCGGTGCGGAAGATGCCGACCGGGGCGATACGGGCCAGCTTGCGGAAACGCTCGTCGCTCTCGCGCAGGGCCTCGGTGGTTTGCTTGAGCGTGGTGACGTCCACCACCGTACCGACGCGGCCGGTCACCCGGCTGGCGCCGTCGCGCTCCACCGCGTCGCGGACCAGAACCCAAACCACCGAGCCGTCGGGCCGCAGGACCCGGCATTCACGCAACTCCAGTTCGGTGTCGCGGGTGCGGGCTCGGTCCATCAGCTCCAGGACCCACGGGCGGTCCTCGGGGTGGATACAGCCGCCCAGTCCCGCCAGCCGCATCTCTTCCTCGCTGCGGCCCATCAGCTCCAGGCACCACGGATTGGCGTAGGTCAGCCGGAATTGGCTATCAAGGCGGAAGATGCCGGTGGGGGCTGCGCGCGCCATCTGTTCGAAGCGAGTTTCGGAGAGTTGCAGCGAGAGCTGATACTCGGCCTCGCGCTCACGCAGGGCGGTGCCGACCACTTCGACCATGCGTGAGCGCACCAGCCGGCGGATGATGAGCCAAGCCAGCGTGGACGAACCCGCGACAATGGCGCTCAATCCCGCAATGTCGTTCCCGTGCAGGGTATAGGCCGCCATGGCCATCACCGGTGAGAGGGCGGTGGCAGCGACGCCTAACAGGCGAGTGCGGGGCGATAAATCTCCATGCGGCATTGCGGCATAGGACGCATTCCGCCGGCAGGACGCAAGTCAACCGTGGGGCCTAGGACCTTAGTCGGGTGTGCGGATTGTCAGCGCAGAACCAAGCTGGTCAGGGCGCCCAGGCCGAACAGGATCGGCAGCGCGCCAGACACATGGTTGAAGATGCGCATGCGCTCGGGTGTGAACCGTGCGCGCACCAGCACGGTCAGCTCGGTCAGCACTGCCCACCACAGGGCGGACCCGGTGAACACACCGCCCACCAGCAGCCAGGATTGCTCCAGCCCCACCGGCTTGGCTGCGGCCCCCATGGCGGCGAACACGCCCATAACGCCCAGGATGGTGCCGGGATTGGTGATGGTGATGGCGAAGGTGGACAGGAAATCCTTCCAAAGTCCGGGCCCCTTGCCCTCGGCGGGTTCGATGGCAATGGCGGTGCGCCAGGTGTGCACGCCGATGGCGATCATGAAGATGCCGCCCAAGAGCTTCAGCTTGTCGGTGTGCCCGGCCAGGAATTGCGACACTGCCCCCAGACCCAACCCGACGACGGCGCCGAACACGGTGTCGGCCAGGGCCGCTCCCAGGCCTGCCATCCACGCCGCCGCGCGCCCATCCGCCAGCGCGCGCCGGATGCACATCAACCCCACCGGGCCGATGGGCGCGGCGATGGCAAAGCCGATGCCGACACAGCGAAGATAAAGCAGGGCGTCCAAGCGGGGGCCTTTGTTCGGGGCGGGCGCAGAAAAGCAGAAAGCGGGCGCAGGGACAAGACTCACACCGCCTCGGGCGCGAACAGCCGGCTGGGCAAAACGATCTCTCCCTGGGCCTGGACCAGCGCCAGTTCGCGCCGCCCCAAGGCCAACGTCGCCTCCAGCACCCCGTAGAGGCTGCTGAC
>JAEZFE010000215.1 GCA_023437865.1 Pseudomonadota bacterium
CCTTAGCCACCAGGACGGCATCGTCCTGGTGGCCGTTTCTTTTCACGGTCGCCACGTGCCGAATGGCGCCACCTTGTTGTCCACGTCGTGGCCGATATCAGCGCGGCCCAGATAGGGGATGCCGGCACGGGCGCACCAGTCCTGTGCCACGTCCTCCTCGCCGCAGCCGAAATCCGGGTCGTTGGCGGGGATGTCGCTGCACCGGCCCAGCATCAGTCCGGCCAGGCCGCGCACCGCCGACACCACCTGGCCGAGCGTGCGGTCGATGCGGTACATCGCTTCCGAGACTTCTTCGATCATCAATATGTGGCCGGAGAGGTCGGGCATGAATGGCGTACCGGCGAGATGCCCGAGGATGGTGAGGTTGAAGGCAGCCACCGGCGCCGCGCCCAGGCTGGATTCCACTCCACCGCCATTGGTCAAGAATGACAGCGCACGCGCCACCGCCGCCTCGCCGCCCGCGCGGTTGATGTCCTGCGGCATGGGGCCATGGGCGACCCGGAAGCCCCGGCCATAGAGCGCCCCGAGCAGGGAGCCGGCGTCGCTGTAGCCCAAATAGACTTTGCGCCGCGCCGCCTCGGTCAATTGGGGCAACACGGCCTCGATGATGCGGAACGAGCCATAACCGCCACGGCCAAACCAAAACGCGTCAAAGCGCTCGTCATTGGCGATGTCGATGAAGGCCTGGGCCCGTGCGGCGTCGGGGCCGGCAAAATGCCCCGAGGACTGGAAGCATTGCGGATGAAACCAAATCTCGGGCGCCGCCGCACCGTAAAGACGGCCCGCCAATTCCTGAATTTTGGCCGGAACGTCTAGACCGACCGGACGGCCCGGGGCGGCAATGCCTATCTTTATTTGCCCGTTTCGAATCAAGGGCTTAGGTCCTATTAGCGCTTGCAAAGGGCGGTCGTGCGATTGTAGCTTCGCCGGATGGAACGAGACAGGCTTTATTTCTTCTGCGGCATCGGTGGCAGCGGCATGCTGCCGCTGGCGCTGATCGTCCAACAACGCGGCTTTCAGGTGGCCGGCTCCGACCGCGCCCTCGACCAGGGGCGGACGGCGGCTAAATTCGACTTCTTGCGCTCGCGCGGGATCGACCTGTTCGCCCAGGATGGCAGCGGCGTCACCCGCCCCGAAACCGTCCTGGTGACCTCGGCCGCCGTCGAGGAGACGGTGCCCGACGTGCGCGCCGCCCGCGCACTCGGCGCCCCGCTGATGACCCGCGCCCAGCTGCTGGCCCAGTTGTTCAACGCCGCCCCCAAGGCGGTGGGCGTAGCCGGCACTTCGGGCAAGTCCACCACCACCGGCATGATCGGCTGGCTGCTGCATCGCGCCGGGCTGGACCCGACCGTCATGAACGGCGCGGTAATGAAGAATTTCGTCACCGCCGACAGTCCGTTCGCCAGTGCCCTGGTCGGCACGAGCGAGCTGTTCGTCGCCGAGGTCGACGAGAGCGACGGCTCCATCGCCCAGTACACGCCGCACGTGGCGGTGCTCAACAACGTGGCTTTCGACCACAAGAGCATGGACGAGCTGCGCGTGTTGTTCGGCGATTTCCTCGCCAAGGCCCAAGTGGCGGTGCTGAACCTCGACAATTCCGAGACCGCATTGCTGGCCGCCAAGGTGCCGGACGAGACGCGGCTGACCTACTCGCTCACCGATTCTTCGGCCGACCTGCTCGCCGGCGACATCGCGCCGGCCCCGGACGGCATCGCCTTCACCGTGCGCGAGCGGGGCGGCGCCCCCATCGCCGTGCGGCTGAACGTGCCGGGCCGCCACAATGTCGCCAACGCCCTGGCTGCCTTGGGCGCCGCCCGCGCCCTGGGGGTGTCGCTGGCCGATGCCGCCCGCGCGCTGGAAGGCTTCGCCGGCATTCGCCGCCGCCTGGAGGTGGTGGGCAGCGCCAAGGGCGTCACCGTCATCGACGATTTCGGCCACAACCCCGATAAGATCGCCGCCACGCTGGCCACCCTGCACGATTTCCCGGGCCGCCTGCTGCTGTTGTTCCAGCCCCACGGCTTCGGCCCGCTGCGGCTGATGAGAAACGAGTTCATCGCCTGCTTCGCCGAGCACATGCGCGAAGACGACGTGCTGGTCATGCCCGAGCCGGTCTATTTCGGCGGCACCGTGGACCGCAGCGTCACCAGCCGCCACATCGCCGAGGGGGTCCGCGCCAAGGGCCGCCAGGCGCTGGACTTCCCCGACCGCCCCGCCTGCGGGGAACACCTGCTCAGCCTCGCCCGGCCCGGCGACCGCATCGTGGTGATGGGCGCGCGCGACGACACGCTGTCAACCTTTGCCGAGGATTTGCTGCGGCGGCTGGGGTGACTTCCCCTGGGCGCGGCGACCTGCCACAGTGCGCGCCCTAATGTCGATCAGCGTAAAGGGTCCGCAATGACATCCGCCGCCGAGCAGTCCTTGATGCGGGGACTGGCCTTGCTCCAGCGTCAGGATTTCGCGGGAGCGGTCAGCGCCTTTACGGCTGCGTGCTCGTTACGGCAAGGCTATTGGGAGGCCCATGCCAATCTTGGTGTGGCGCTGAAGATGCTGGGCCGCTTTGACGAGGCCGCGCGGCAGCTCCGCCGGGCCCTGAAGCTGGGCCCGCAATCGGCGGAACTGATTGCCGCACTGGCCAACGTCCATCATATGGCCGGTCAGTTTGACGAGGCGGCCAAGCTTTACCGCAAGGCCATCGACATCGCACCGCACGCCGCCGGCATTCGCGTCTCCTACGGTGCCATGCTCGGCCAGGCCGGGCGCCACGCCGACGCCCTGCCCCATCTGGCCCGCGCCCACGAGTTGGAACCGGCCCACCCCGCATTGCCGGCAATGATCGGCGAAGCTCTGCTCCGGCTGGGCCGGGCGGAGGAGGCGCTGCCATGGCTGCGCCACGCTGCCGCTCAACCGGGCGCCCGACGTTCCGCACTGGCGGCTCTGGTCACCGCCCTGTGTGCCGCCCGCCTGCCCGGCGAGGCTGAACCGGTGGCGCGGGCCATTCATCGAGCGCTTCCCTGCCGAGCCAGGGGGCTGGCTGATGCTGGCGTCCATCCTGCGCGATCTGGGCAGGTGGCGCGAGGCGCGCGAGGCGGCGGCGCGGGAATGGCAGACCAGCCACGATCCTTTCGCACGGGTGCACGCCTGCTTGAGCCTGCCCATGATCCCCGCCGACGAGGCCGAGATCGTCGGGGCGCGCGCTGAACTTGAGCGCGGGCTGGGCGAGTTGGAACAGGCGGAACTGACGCTGCCGTTGGACCACCTCGCCTCCCTTCCCACCAGCTTCCTGCTGTCTATCACGGCATCGACAATCGCGCCCTTCAGGCCAAGCTGGCCCGCTTCTATCGCCGCGCCTGCCCTACGCTGACCTTCGTCGCCGACCATGTGGCGCAGCCGCGCGCAGCCGCGGGACGGATCAAAGT
>JAEZFE010000226.1 GCA_023437865.1 Pseudomonadota bacterium
TTGTTATACCAGCCCGGGCGGGGCCGCCCCGGCCCACGGAAAAGGGGCCTTTTCGGCGGGACGACCCGCATCGAGGAGGCGAAGCATGTCCGCCCTGGAACCCCAAGGCTTGCTATACGAAGACCACCTGCCCGGCGGCACGCACTGGTCCATGGTGCTCAAGCGCGGCGTCGCGCTGAAGCTGATCGATCTGGAGGGCGGCGCCAATGTGGGCATGATGTTCCACAACCCGGCCAATCTGCTGGAGCGCTACAACGCGCCCGACACGCTGAAGTGCCAGCACACCTTCAAGCTGACCCGCGGCAACTGCCTGTATTCCGACATGGGCCGCATCTTCTGCTCCATCATCGAGGACAGCGTCGGCTGGCACGACACCGTGTGCGGCAACACCACCAAGGCCATGGTGGCGCGGAAATGGGGTGCCAAGGACTACCAGACCCACCGCAACGACTGGACGCTGAACGGCCACGATTCCTTCCTAGTGGAAGGCGGCAAGTACGGTCTGGGCCGGCGCGACCTGGCGGCCAACGTCAATTGGTTCAGCAAGGCCGCCGTGGCCGATGACGGTGCGCTGGCGTTCGATCCCGCCAATTCCAAGGCGGGGGATTCCGTCACGCTGCGGTTCGAGATGGACACGCTGGTGCTGATGCACACCTGCCCGCATCCGCTCAACCCGGCCGCCGACTATCCGCGCAAGCCTGTTGCCACCCAAGTGCTGAAGGCCGGGCCGGTGGCCGGGGACGATTATTGCCGCACCTTCCGGCCCGAGAACGCCCGCGGCTTCGAGAACAACCGTATCTACCACCTGTGCTGCGGCGGGGAGGGCTGAGCCATGTTGAAGGAAAGCATCCTCACGCCCGCCAATGCCGCCTGGAGCAAGATCGTACCCGCCGGTGACTATTTCATGGAGGTGGTCAAGCGCGGCCAGATCGTCCGCATCGTGGACATGGAGGGCAACCAGGCCGCCGACACCCTGTTCTACTCGGCTTCCGACCCGTCCGAGCGCTACTCGGCCACCGACACCATCCGCGAGCAGGGCAACGTCTATCTGGGAATCGGCAGCAGGCTGATGAGCCAGGATGGTAACGTCATGCTGGAGATCGTCGCCGACACCGTTGGCCGCCACGATACCCTCGGCGGTGCTTGCGCCACCGAATCCAACACCGTGCGCTATGCCTTGGGCAAGAAGACCATGCACGCCTGCCGCGACTCGTATCTGCTGGCCCTGGCCGAGAACGAGCGCTTCGGCCTGTCCAAGCGCGACATCGCCCATAACATCAACTTCTTCATGAACGTGCCCATCACGCCCGAAGGCGGCCTAAGCTTCGCCGATGGCGTGTCCGGTCCCGGCAAGTATGTCGAGATGCGGGCCGAGATGGACGTCATCGTGCTGATCTCCAACTGCCCGCAGCTCAACAACCCCTGCAACGCCTACAACCCCACCCCCATCGAGGTGGTGGTGTGGGATCCGGCTTGAAGGGGAGAAGAGAGATGTTCGACAAGGTCCTGGTCGCCAATCGCGGCGCCATCGCCTGCCGTGTGTTCCGTACGCTGAAAAGCATGGGCATCGGCACCATCGCCATCTATTCGGAAGCTGACCGCCATGCCGCCCACGCGCTGACCGCCGATCAGGCGGTGTGCGTGGGGCCGGCTCCGGTGGCGCAAAGCTATCTCGACATCGACGCCATCATCGCTGCGTGCAAATCCACCGGCGCCCAGGCCGTCCATCCCGGCTACGGCTTCCTGTCCGAAAATGCCGGTTTCGCCGAGCGCCTGGCCGCCGAGGGCATCCGCTTCATCGGCCCGCGACCCGAGCACATGCGCGAGTTCGGCCTCAAGCATACGGCGCGCGAGGCGGCGCTCGCCTGCGTCGTGCCGCTGCTGCCCGGCACCGGCCTGCTGTCGGGTCTCGACGAGGCGCGGGCGGCGGCCGAGCGCATCGGCTATCCGGTGATGATCAAGAGCACGGCGGGCGGTGGCGGCATCGGCCTCCAGCTGTGCCAGGGCGCCGAAGAGCTTGGCCCGTTGTTCGAGACCGTGCGCCGGCTGTCGGAAGCCAATTTCAAGGATGGCGGCATTTATCTGGAAAAATATGTTGCCCGCGCCCGCCACATCGAGGTCCAGATTTTCGGTGACGGCCAGGGCACCGTGGTGGCTTTGGGTGAGCGTGACTGCTCGCTCCAGCGCCGCAATCAGAAGGTCGTCGAGGAAACCCCGGCGCCCAACCTGCCTGCCGCCACCCGCGCCGCCATGATGGAGGCGGCGGTGCGGCTGGGCCGGCACGTCGCCTATGAATCCGCCGGCACGGTGGAATTCATCTACGACGATGCCGAGGACCGCTTCTACTTCCTGGAAGTGAACACCCGCTTGCAGGTCGAGCACGGCGTCACCGAGCAGGTCACCGGAATCGATCTGGTGGAATGGATGGTGCGTCAGGCCGCCGGTGAACTGGGCGAATTGATCGCTCCTGCGCCGCGGGGGGCCTCGATCCAGGTTCGCCTTTATGCCGAGGATCCGGGTAAGAATTTCCTGCCCTGCTCGGGCAAGCTGACCCATGTGGACCTTCCACAGGACGCCCGCGTCGATGGGTGGATCGAGACCGGCACCGAGGTGACGCCGTTCTACGATCCCATGCTGGCCAAGATCATCGTCACCGGGTCCGACCGCGCCGATGCCCTGGCCAAGCTGCGCCGCGCCCTGGCCGACACGCGCGTCTACGGCATCGAGACCAACCGCGATTACCTGGCGGCCATCGCCGCCTCGGATATGCTGGCGAGCGGGCAGGTCAGCACGCGGGCCCTGGGCGCCTTCGCCTACGAGCCCCGCACCATCGACGTCCTGGCGCCCGGTGCGCAGTCGAGCCTGCAGGATTGGCCGGGCCGCCTGGGCTATTGGGATGTGGGCGTGCCGCCCTCGGGTCCCATGGATGCGTTGTCGCACCGCCTCGCCAATCGCCTCGTGGGCAACCCGGAGGATGCGGCGGCGCTGGAGATCACCCTGACCGGTCCCACGCTTCGCTTCAATTGTCCGGTCACCGTCGCCCTGGCCGGTGCGGATATGGGTGCGACGCTCGACGGCGTGCCGCTGCCGCTTTGGCAGCCGGTGGCGGTGGCGGCGGGGCAGGTGCTTGCCCTCGGTGCCGCCAAGGGGGCGGGCAACCGTGCCACCCTGGCGGTGCGCAACGGCTTCGACGCGCCGCTCTATCTCGGCAGCCGTTCGACCTTCGCGCTGGGCCGCTTCGGCGGCCATGGCACCGGCTGCCTCAAGACCGGCGACGTGCTGCGGCTCAACCCGGATGGGGCGGGGGCGCCGCCGGCCGATGCGCTTGCTCCCGAGCTTCGCCCCGACCTCACCCATGACTGGCGCATCGGCGTGCTGGTGGGGCCGCATGGCGCGCCCGACTTCTTCACCGAAGCCGACATGGCGGCCATCTTCGATGCCGAATATCAGGTTCATTTCAACAGCGCCCGCACCGGTGTGCGCCTGATCGGCCCCAAGCCGCAATGGGCGCGGGCCGATGGCGGCGAGGCTGGGCTGCATCCGTCCAACATCCATGACAACGCCTATGCGGTGGGGGCGCTCGATTTCACCGGCGACATGCCCATCATCCTCGGCCCCGACGGTCCCTCCCTGGGCGGTTTCGTCTGCCCGGTGACCATCGCCATGGCCGAGCTGTGGAAAATCGGGCAGCTCAAGCCCGGCGACCGCGTGCGCTTCCACCGCCTCGACCAGGATCAAGCGCTGCGGCTGCGCGAGGCCCAGGACCGCCTCATCCACACGCTCAAGCCCGTGCCTATGCCGCCCCTGCTGACCGCCAAGCCGGAAAGCCCGGTGCTTGGCACGCTGAGGGAAGGCAACGACGCGGTGGTGGTGCGCCAGTCGGGCGACGACAATCTGCTGGTCGAGTTCGGCCCGCTGGAGTTGGACCTCACGCTGCGCTTCCAGGCCCACGCGCTGATGCAGCGCCTGCAGGCGGAAAGGCTTGACGGGCTGGTGGACCTCACGCCCGGCATCCGCTCGCTGCAGATCCATGTGGACCCGTCGCGCCTGCCGCTGGCCCGGATGCGCTCCACTCTTGCCGAGGCGGTGGCCGAGCTGCCGGCGGTGGACGAAATCGCCGTGCCGACCCGGACCATCCACATGCCGCTGTCGTGGGATGACGAATCCACCCAGCTCGCCATCCGCAAGTACCAGGAACTGGTGCGCCCCGACGCGCCGTGGTGCCCGTCCAACATCGAGTTCATCCGCCGCATCAACGGCCTAGCCGACGAGCAGGCGGTCAAGGACATCGTGTTCGGCGCCAGCTATCTGGTCTTGGGCCTGGGCGACGTCTATCTGGGCGCCCCGGTGGCGACTCCCATGGACCCGCGCCACCGTCTGGTGACCACCAAGTACAACCCGGCCCGCACCTGGACGCCGGAGAACGCGGTGGGCATCGGTGGCGCCTATATGTGCATCTACGGCATGGAGGGGCCGGGCGGCTATCAGTTCGTCGGCCGCACCGTGCAGGTGTGGAACACCCACCGCCAGACCGCCAATTTCACCGGCGGCAAGCCGTGGCTGCTGCGCTTCTTCGACCAGATCCGCTTCTTCCCGGTCAGCGCGCGCGAGCTGGCTGAGGCGCGCGACGCCTTTCCCCATGGCGGCTACCAGCTCAAGACCGAGGAAACGGTATTCCGGCTGGCCGATTACCGCCGCTTCCTGAGCGAGAACGCGGACTCCATCGCCGCCTTCAAGTCGCGCCAGCAGGCGGCCTTCGATGCCGAACGCCAGCGCTGGCGCGACCAGGGCCTCGCCACCTATGTGGCCGAGGATGACGGTCCGGCCTTGTCCCCCGATGCCGAGCCGGTGCTGCCGCACGGGCAGGTGGCGGTGGAAAGCCCGATCCCCGGCAATGTGTGGAAGGTGCTGGCGGAGCCCGGCACCAAGGTCGAGCCCGGCCAGGTGGTGGTGGTGCTGGAATCCATGAAGATGGAAATGGACGTGCGCGCGACGGCCGGCGGCGTGGTGCGGGATGTGCTGTGCCGCACCGGCAAGACCGTGCAGGCCGGCCAGCGCCTGCTGGTCATCGAAGAGGAGGCCTGAGAATGGATATGACGCTAGACGCCATCAGGGCGTTCCTCGCCTCCGGCGGGACGGCCGCGCAGGTCATCGATGAAGCCTATGCCCGCATCGAGACCTGTCCTGACAAGGCGGTGTGGATCAGCCTGCGCCCCAAGGCCGAGGTGCTGGCCGAGCTCGTGGGCCTCGACCCCGCCTTGCCACTCTACGGCGTACCCTTCGCGGTGAAGGACAATATCGATGTGGGCGGCCTGCCCACCACTGCGGCCTGTCCGGCCTTCGCCTACATGCCGGAGCGCGATGGCCCAGCGGTGGCGCGGCTGCGGGCGGCGGGCGCCCTGGTGCTGGGCAAGACCAATCTGGACCAGTTCGCCACCGGCCTGGTCGGCGTGCGCTCGCCCCATGGCGCGCCGCGCTCGGTGTTTCATGCCGATTACGTATCGGGCGGTTCGAGTTCGGGCTCGGCGGTGGCGGTGGCGCGGGGGCAGGTGGCCTTCGCGCTCGGCACCGATACGGCGGGCTCGGGCCGGGTGCCGGCGGCCTTCAACAACATCGTCGGCATCAAGCCCACCAAGGGCCTGCTCAGCACCACCGGTGTGGTGCCGGCCTGCCGTTCGCTCGATTGCGTCACCATTTTCGCCGCCAGCGCCGGCGAAGGCGCCGCCCTGCGCCGCATCGCCCAGGGCCCTGA
>JAEZFE010000244.1 GCA_023437865.1 Pseudomonadota bacterium
GTCGAGACCGCGTTCCAGCGCCGCACCGTGCCGGCGGAGATCCTGAAGTACATGGCCGCAAACTCACCGGCCTTCGGCATGCTGGCAACGCTGGTCGGCCTGGTGATCATGCTCGACAACATGGGCACCGATCCTTCCAAGCTGGGCCCGGGCATGGCGGTGGGCTTGCTGGGCACCCTCTACGGCATGCTGTTCGCCCGCCTGATCCTGATGCCGGCGGCCAACAAGGTGCACCAGCGCGAATCCATCGTGCGCTTCCGCGGCATGCTGGTCGCCGAGGGCCTGGCGCTGCTGGCCGAACGGAAGAGTCCGCGCTTCATCCAGGATGCGATGAATTCCTACCTGGACCCGGCTATTCACTTCGACGTCGATCGGGTGACCAAGCGATGAGCCGCCGCGACCGCTTCCACACCAAGAATGAAGAGCCGCTGGAAGACTGGCTGCTCTCCTACGCCGACATGATCACCCTGCTGATGGCGTTTTTCGTCATGCTGGCCGCCATCTCGAAGGTGGATGCCAATTTGTACGAGAAGGTGCAGTCGGGCATGGCCAAGGATGTCGGCAACCGCAACGCGGCGCGCCCGATCGAAACCATGCGCAAGGAACTGGCCCAGCAAATCAGCGCCGCCAAGGGTGGCGACGATGCGGTGGACGTGGGCACCGACGAGCGCGGCGTGGTCCTGCACATGGATGCCAACACCCTGTTCAAGCCAGGCTCGGCCGAACTGAAGGCCGAAATGATGCCCCTGTTCAAGAGCATCACCGACGTGCTCGGCAACGAGCGCTTCTCCACCTACCGCATTGAAGTACAGGGCCACACCGACGACACCCCGGTAAAAAGCCCGCAATTCCCCAGCAATTTCGACCTCGCCGCCGCCCGCGCGCTGTCGGCCATGCGGGCCATGAACACGTTGGGCGTGCCCGAGGACCGCATGCTGGTGTCGTCGTTCGGCCCCTACGCGCCCCGCGTCGCCAACCGCGATAAGGATGGTCACGCGGTGCCGATAAACCAGGCGATCAACCGGCGGGTCTCCATTCACGTCTATCCGCACTGAGCGGTCGCGTTTCTGGGGGAAGATTAGCCTACCAGCAGTTCCGCACCGTCACGTGCCGCCCAGGTGCAGTCCCACATGGCTTTCGCGTCGGCTTCGATGGCTGCCATGGTCGCGTCGTCGTGGTCGGGGTCGTGGTGGAACAGGACGTGGCGCTTGACGCCGGCGGCGCGCGACAGCCGGATGCCTTCCTGCCAGGTGGAATGGCCCCAGCCCACCTTGCCGGGGAATTCGTCGTCGGTGTAGCTGCTGTCGTAGATGACCAGATCGGCCCCCTGGATCAGGTTCAGAACGTTCTGGTCAGGCTGGCCGGGGACATGCTCGGTATCGGTGACATAGCACACCGATACGCCATCATACTCGATGCGGTAGGCAGTGGCGCCGTTGGGGTGGCGCAGCGGCGCTGTGCGCACGCGGACACCGGGGACTGGCTCCAGCGTGGTGCCGGCGGCAAAGTCCTCGAATGCGGCGACGCCCTTCATGGCCGACAGCGGCACCGGAAACGTCGGGTTGTCCATCTGGTTCGCCAGAACGGCACGGATGCCGTCAAGCTTGCCGTAGAGATGGCCGGCCAGCACACGGAGTTTGAAATCGGGGGTAAATGCAGGCGCGAAGAACGGAAAGCCAGTGATGTGGTCGAGATGGGTATGGGTCAGCAGCATGGTCGCCGAACGCACCCCGCGCTTGAGCAGGTCGCGCCCTAGCCCGCGAACACCGGTGCCGGCATCCAGCACGAAGACATGACCGCCGGCATTCACTTCGACACAGCTGGTGTTGCCGCCATACGCCATGTGATCCGGCGAAGGACAGGCGATGCTCCCCCGCACGCCCCAAAACTTCACCTTGCAAGCCATTCGGTCCCCACCCCCGGCTATTGACGGGCGCCACCTTAACCGTTTCCGATTATCACCGCATCACTTCGATTTCACTACCGATGCGCAACCCCAGCACATCCGCCGCGCTGCCCTGCGCCACGGCCAATTCGACCAGCCCGATGGAATTGACGTACCAGAACGCAGTTCCTGACGGCACCACCGAGTAGGTGGCGGCGTGGGTCACCCGCTTTGCCCCGACGACGAGCGCCGCCCCCTCGGCCACGCAACCTGCACGCAGGCCGGTCATGGCGTTGCCGTAAGGGTCCACATAGACGATCTCGGCCAGATCGTCGGGCCAATCCGGACGCAAAGGCACCGCCATACGTTCGGCGCCCGCCTCTTCCGGCGATTTGCCCACGGCCAGCCTGGCCCCCACGGGAGCAAACAGGTCACGGCCATGAAAGGTGACCGACAGCCGCTGCGGGCGCCACGTGATCTGCCACGCACGGGCATCTCTGACGCGTCTGAGCGCGGGCGCGAACAACCCGTTGTCGGGCCCAACCAGCAGACGGCCATCGGCCTGGGCCACCATGGGCGTGCGATCACTGCCCACGCCGGGATCAACGACCGCCACGACCACCGCATCGGGCGGCATCTCGGGCAGCAATGCCGCCAGCAGATAGGCTGACGCGCGAGGATTGAAAGCTGGAGCATCGCCCATCAGGTCGATCACCGGCACCTGGGGAGCGTGCATGGCAAACACCGCCCGCATCTGGCCAACATAAGGGCCAGACGTCCCAAAATCAGTGAACAAGACTAGTGGCCTGGACATCCGCTCCCCTAAATGTGCAAAGCAAATGGTTTATTGAGAAAAGCGAAAGTGATTGATCGATTATCCATCATAAGTATGAAATTGGCACTAGGCGTATGTCTATAGCCCTTTGCCAGCAGATGACAAAGCCCATGATGTCCCTTTGGCCGCTTGTCGCCCTATAGCCAATAGGGGTAATGTCCACACCCTAGGGAGAGCCGCCCGCTCGAACGAGGAGGTTCCCTGCCGGAAGCATTCGTGGGAGGAGTGCGTGACTTCAGGGCTCGATCCGAGCGATGACAGCCTGCCGGCTTCGCCCTTGCGGGCATTGGCCCGCGCGCCGCGCCTTGCCACCGCCGGGTATCTGGCCGCCGGCACCAGCCTGATCGCCTTTGCCACCCACAGCAATGTGCTGACCGCCGAACTGTCCGGCCCCTTGGCTCTGGGCGGCTGGTTGCTGGGCTCGGGCCTCGCCCTCTACATCCTGCTCAACCGACTGTCGGACTCGGCCGAGATGGACGCCGCCCACCGCGCCCGTGAATTGCAGCGCGGCGCCGAAGCGTGCCTTGAAACGATCATGCACTCACTGCCCGACGCGCTCGTGATCGCCGATGATCAGGCCCGCATCCGCGATATCAACCCGCGCGCCGCTCAAATGTTCGGCTATGTGCTGGACGAGGCCGAAGGCGAGCCGGTGGATGGCCTGCTGGCCGAGCCCTATGCCCGCCAGTTGCGCGAGCGCTGGAAATCATTCGTTGCCGATGGTTCGGGCAGCCTTGTTTCGACGGGACGCGAGGTTTTGGGCCGGCGCAAGGACAACTCGGTAGTGCCCATCGAGTTGTCGGTGGCCCCGTTGGAGCGTGACGGCGAGCGCCGTTTCGTGGTGGTGCTTCACGACATCTCTGCCCGCAAGAAGGCGCTGGCACGGCTGGATGTGGCCGAAAAGGTGCTGGAATGCACCATGGAAGGCGTCATGGTCACCGACCGGCGCGGTACCATGCTGTGGGTCAATCAAGGATTCTGCCGCATCTCCGGCTTCTCGCGCGAGGAGGTGCTGGGTGAGAACGCCGGCATGCTGAAATCGGGCCGCCAGGACCAGGATTTCTACAACGCCATGTGGGCGCAGATCCGCGAGACCGGCGAATGGCAGGGCGAGATCTGGAACCGCCGCAAGGACGGCCAGGCCTATCCCGAATGGCTGACGATCAAGGCCATCACCGACCCCTCGGGCGAGGTGACGCGCTATGTGGGCGTGTTCTCGGACATCTCCAAACACAAGGCGGCGGAAGAAACCATTCGCACGCTGACCTATTACGACGCGGCCACCCGCCTGCCCAACCGCCACCTGTTCATGGATCGCCTGACCCAGGCGCTGGAGCGCGCGCCGCGCGTCGACCGCAAGGTGGCACTGGTGATGATCGGCCTGGACCGGTTCAAGCAGATCAACGAGACGCTGGGCCACCAAACCGGCGACCAAGTCCTGCGCGCGGTGGCCGAGCGGCTGGCCCACAGCTTGCGCGGCCACGACACCGTGGCCCGCCTGCGCGGCGACACCTTCTGCTGCCTGCTGACCGACCTGGCCCAGGATCTGGACGCCCATCTGGTCATCTCGCGCCTGCTGGAGAGCTTTACTCCCTCGTTCGAGGTCAACGCGCACGAGCTATACGTCACCGCCAAGGTGGGCATCAGCGTCTTCCCGGTGGACGGCTGCGATCCCGACGACCTGGTGCTGAAGGCCGAAATGGCGATGAACCGCTCCAAAGAGGTGGCAGACAATCCCTACCAGTTCTACACACCGGAGATGCATGCCAACTCAGTGGAACGGCTTAAGCTGGAAACCGAATTGCGCAAGGCGTTGTCGCGCAACGAATTCGTCGTTTATTACCAGCCCAAGATAGACACGGCTTCGGGCAAGGTGGTCGGCGCCGAGGCGCTGATCCGCTGGCGCCACCACGATCTCGGCATGATCTCACC
>JAEZFE010000260.1 GCA_023437865.1 Pseudomonadota bacterium
CGCCGCCGCCGGCCTTGCGGCCGTACACGCCGGCCAGGGACGGGCCCACGCCATGCTTGCCGGCTTCGACCTTGTGGCAGGCCTTGCAGGCGTTGAAAGCGGCCGGGGCGTCGGCGGCCTGGGCGGCGACCGGGGCGAGCAGGATGGCGGCGAGAGCCAGACCGACCTTCTTGTTGAGCATCATGTTCTCCCAAAGACTTCAGTAGTTGCAGACCGAACGCGATGTACCTCGACGCCGGACCGGAGGGCTGTTCGCCTTGCCAGTGTCGGCAGAGTAGATGATCTCCGTGGCAGAATTGAGGCCGGCTAGCCCTTTCGGGTGCGGCACCTATCCCATTGCCTGAGGGCCGGGAAGGCCCGGGGCCGCGCCGGCGGTTGTTTCTCCCCTGCGTTTGTTGCGTCTTGGGCGCGTTCGGGGCGCATTATCATTCACATTCTGCCGAAACTCAACCGGCTGCGCCGCCTTTTGGGGTAGGGCGTGCATCTTTTTTGTGCGATTTTGACTTACGTCACGGGCCAAGGCAGGCCGATGACACCCTTGGGCCGAGCGGTTATAAGCGGGGCCATGACCTCTCTGCCCATCGACAGCGTGCTGCCCGACATCGCCCGGGCCCTGGCCGGCTCTTCCGGACTGGTGCTGCAGGCCCCGCCCGGCGCCGGCAAGACCACCAAGGTGCCGCTGGCCCTGCTGGGTGCGGACTGGCTGTCCGGCCAGCGGATCATCATGCTGGAACCGAGGCGCCTGGCCGCCCGCGCCGCCGCGGCACGCATGGCCGAAACCCTGGGCGAGCCGGTGGGCCAGCGCGTGGGCTACCGCATCCGCTTCGAAGCCAAGGTGTCCGCTGCCACCCGCATTGAGGTGGTGACCGAGGGCATCCTGACCCGCATGCTCCAGGACGATCCTTCGCTGCCCGGCGTGGGTCTGGTGATCTTCGACGAATTCCACGAGCGCTCGCTCAACGCCGATCTCGGCCTCGCTCTGTGCCTGGAGGCGCAGACCGCCCTGCGCGACGACCTCAAGCTGCTGGTCATGTCGGCGACCCTGGACGGCGGTCCGGTGGCGAAACTCATGAGCGGTGTGCCGGTGGTGACGTCGGAGGGCCGGGCCTTCCCGATCGAGACCCGTTTCCTCGCCCGTCCCGAGCCCCGGCGCTTCGCCGATGCGGTGACGCACGCCGTTGCCCAGGCGTTGCGCGAGGAGGAGGGGGACGTGCTGGTGTTCCTGCCCGGCGCCGGGGAAATCCGCCGGGTCGAGAGCCTGTTGGCCGAGCATCCGGCGGCGCGCGGTGTGACCCTTGCACCGCTTTACGGCGATCTCGCCCAGGATGCCCAGGACCGCGCCATCCGGCGGGCGGGGGAGGGGCGCAAGGTGGTGCTCGCCACCGCCATCGCCGAAACCTCGCTGACCATCGACGGCGTCCGGGTGGTGGTGGATGGCGGCCAGATGCGCCAGCCCCGCTTCGATCCCAGTTCCGGCATGACCCGGCTGGTGACATTGCCGGTCAGCCGGGCCTCCGCCGACCAGCGCCGGGGCCGTGCTGGCCGAACCGCGCCGGGTGTGTGCTACCGCCTGTGGTCGGAAGCCGAGGACCGCGCTCTGCAACCCTTCACCCCGCCGGAGATCATGGAAGCCGATTTGGCCCCGCTGGCGTTGGACCTGGCGCAATGGGGCGTGGGCGATGCGAGCGAACTGGCTTGGCTTGACGCCCCGCCCGCCGCCACCCTGGCCCAGGCGCGCGAGCTGCTGGGCGAGCTGGGCGCGGTGGACGGCCAGGGGCGCATGACCGCCCATGGCCGGGCCATGAACCGGCTCAGCATGCATCCACGCCTTGCGCACATGGTGCTGAAGGCGCGCGACCTCGGCCTCGGCGGATTGGCCTGCGACCTTGCCGCGCTTTTGGGTGAGCGCGACATCGTGAGGGCCGAGCGGGGATTTCGCGATTCGGATCTGCGCCTGCGGCTCGATGCTCTGCGCGACGGGTTCGCCGCCCATCACGGGCTGAGTGTGGATCGTGGCGGGGTCGCCCGCGCCCGTCAGGCCGCCAAGGACTGGCGCCGACGCATCGGGCTCAAGCCCGGCGAGGAGAACGGCGAGGTCCGCGACGCCGGCCTGCTGCTGGCCTTCGCCTATCCCGACCGCATCGCCCGCCGTCGTCCCGGCGGTGAGCCGCGCTATGCGCTGTCGGGTGGCAGCGGTGCCTTCTTCGCTGACCCGGAGCCCCTGTCCGCCGAGGAATGGCTGGTGGCCGCCGAACTGGATGGTGACCGCCGCGAAGCCCGCATCTTCCTGGCCGCACCGCTGGCCAAGGCCGAGATCGAGGAGCATTTCGCCGACAGCATCCGCACCGAGGCCAGCGTCGCCTGGGACCGGCGCGACGAGGTGGTGCACGCCCGCCGCCAGCGCCGGCTATTCAATCTGGTGCTCGACGAGGTCAAGCTCGACAAGGTGCCGCCCGATCAATTGGCGGCGGCCATGGCGGAGGGTATCCGGGTCATGGGGCTGGCGTGCCTGCCATGGACCGACGAGCTGATGAAGTTTCGTGAGCGCGTCGCCTTCCTGCGCAAGGTGGATGGCGAGGCATGGCCGGACCTGTCGGATCAGGCGCTGCTGGAGGGGCTGGAGGAATGGCTGGCGCCTTACCTCGCCGGCATCACCCGGCGCGCCCACCTTCAGCGGCTGGATTTGTCCCAGGCCGTGCGCGGCATGCTGGATTGGGAGGCGTCGCGCAAGCTCGACGATCTGGCCCCCACCCATGTCACCGTGCCCTCGGGCAGTCGGGTTCCCATCGATTATTCCGGCGAAACCCCGGTGCTGGCGGTGCGCCTGCAAGAGATGTTCGCCTGCGCCGACACGCCCCGCATCGCCGCCGGCAAGGTGCCGCTGCTGCTGCACCTGCTGTCGCCGGCCCGCCGTCCGGTTCAGGTGACCCAGGACCTCGCAAGCTTCTGGGCCAATGCCTACAAGGCGGTGAAGGCCGACCTCAAGGGGCAATATCCCAAGCATTGGTGGCCGGATGACCCCATGCAGGCCGAACCAACGGCGCGGGCGAAGCCTAGGAAGTAGCCTTTTCCCTGAACGTGATCGTGGCAACCACCATGGCCACGAACGCCAGCACCGCGAGGCCGTTGAGCATGCCGCCCCACATCCGCGCGGTGTCGCTGGCCAGCAGGTCGCCGGCCACCCGCAGCAACAGCGAGGCGTGCAGCACCGCCAGCGGCGCGTAGAAATAGGGGCGGAACGGCAGCTTCACCTTCAGCACCGCCGGCAGGATCACCGGTGCGTGGCCGAACACCATGGCGAAGATGAAGCCGACGAACAGGGCATGCAGCGCCGCGTCGTAGCGCAGGCTGTCGAAGCCGGTGTCCAGGCCGGGCATCAGCGCGCCGGCAACCCCCAGCCAGACGTAGCCGGACAGCAGGCAGATGGCGACGTAGCGGGTGAGGCCCGGCTGGCGGATGGTGCGCCGCACGATGTCGTTGACCAGGCTCCAGGCGACCAGGGCGATGCAGCCCAGGCCGAAGGCGGTCCAGGCGAAGGGCAGGCCGGCGGCAGCCAGGCCGGCGCCGCCGCCGATCAGCAGCAGCGGCGGCACCAAGGTCGGCTCGCGCCAGCGCCAGGGCTTGAGGAAGCGTGACAGCTCCAGCCGCTCGCCGGCGATGGTCAGCACCAGGAAGGCCGCCCACAGCGGCACCACTTCGGGCACCGAGGCGCCCAGGGTCCACAGCAGATTGCCCACCGCCCAGGACAGCGCGCCGAGCGCCAGCAGGCGGGTGAAAGGTTCGGGCTGGCGCTTTACCACTTTCATAGCGACGGCCAGGAAGATCACGCTGCCGAGCGTCAGCATGATGGCGCCCGAGCTCTCGGCCCCGGCCAGCAGCAGCAATCCGCCGCCACCGGTGGCGAACGGGCCGGCGAAGGCCCACGGGCGGCCCAGCGCCACGGCGCGTTCGAGCGCGATCACCGTGCCGAAGAAGCCGCACACCATCAGCGGGCCGTGCAGATGCAGGAAGGACAGCGGCAGCGCCCAGCCGAGCCGGGCCTCGCCCGCCAGCAAACCCGCCAGCAGCGACACGGCGCCGGCCAGCAGCAGGGGAAGGCGGGGGATGGCGGGGGCGGTCATGGCTACCATCCCAGCGTCTTCTTGGCGCTGTCCGACAATCGGCTCGGGTCCCACAGCGG
>JAEZFE010000273.1 GCA_023437865.1 Pseudomonadota bacterium
ACGGCGCGCTACTACACGCCGTCGGGCCGCTCCATCCAGGCGGTGGGCATCGAGCCCGACATCAAGGTACTGCAGTCGAAGATCGAGCCGATCAACATCCCCGAGCGCGAGCGCCGGTCGGAGGCCAGCCTGCGCAAGGCCCTGCAGAATCCGGACGCCGCCAAGAACGGCAGCAAGGACAAGGCCGCCCCGGCACCGGTGCCGCCCCCGCCGCCGGCCCAGGCCCCCGCTCCGGCCCCCACCCCTGGCCCCGAATCCAAGGCGCCCGGCGCCGAGGGCGCGGCTGCGGCGGGCGAGGCCAAGCCCAACCCGGCTGCGGCCATGACCGCAATCAAGATGGGTGACCCGGACCAGGATTATCAGATGGCCCGCGCGCTGGATCTGATCCGCGGCCTGTCGCTCTATCGTCCGCAGTCCAATTAGCAGCTCACATGCTCTCGTTGGATGACGACGATGGCCTGATCGCTGAACGGCCGGTCGGTTCGCTTGATGCGCCGACTGGCCGTAAGCGCTCCCTGCGCCCCCTCCTCAAAGGCCTGACCGTGCTGATCCTGGGCGGCGCGCTGGGCGGCGGGGCCTATGTGCTGTCCAACACCGAAACGCGTGACGTCATCGCGTTGCTCGATATCTCCGACCAGCCGCGGCTGTCGCTGGAGATGCCCAGCTTGCAGCGTCTTGCACCCCGGTCCGAGCCGGCCCCCAGCGGAAGCGGCCTGCTGACGCCGCCGGGCGGGGCTGCCGTCCTGCCCCTGGACTCGGCCGAGGGACAGTCGGGTGGGATCGTGCCCATGCCGCCGACTCCCACCTTCAAGCTGCCCGAGCCGGCCCCGGAGGCCGCGTCGCCGCCCCAGGCCGCCGCGCTGCCCGCACCGATCCCCGAGCAGCCGCTGCCGCGCAGCGCCGAGCAGGCTCCCACCTACGCCTCGCTGCCGGCTCGCCTGACCGAATCAAAGCCGCTGGCGGCGGCGCCGCAGGAGGCGCTGCTGCGGCTGTCACCCAACGGCCCGCTGCCGGTGGTGGCCAAGGACGGCCGCCAGGCTTGGAATGTGTACTCCCGTCCGTTCGATGCACCCGCCGGCAAGCCGCGCTTGGCCGTGGTGGTCGCCGGCCTGGGCCTGGACAAGGACGCCACCGAGGCGGCCATCGCCAAGCTGCCGGCCGAGGTTACCCTCGCTTTCAGCCCCTATGCCGGCGGCCTGGACAAGTGGATCCAGAAGGCACGCGACAAGGGCCATGAGGTCATGCTGACCTTGCCCGTCGAACCGTCGGGCTATCCCGCCCGCGACCCCGGCCCATGGGGCCTGCTGACCGCCAATCCGGTGGAGGAGAATAACGCCCGGCTGGAGCGCGTTCTGGCGCGCGGCCCCGGCGCCGTGGGCGTGCTGGCGTCCGAAGGCCCATTCACCCGCGCCCCCGCCAAGCTGATCCCGGTGCTCACCCAACTCAAGGAGCGCGGCCTGCTCTATGTCGGCGACGGTGCCAAGACCGATTTCGGCCTGCCGGTCGCGCCCATCACCACCGTGCTGGAGATTGACCTGTTCCGCGACGCGCTGGAGGCCCGCCTGGTCCGCGCCGCCGCCTCGACAAGGGAAACCGGCCGTGGCGTCGTGGTGGTCACGCCGCGCCCCGTCGCCTTCGATCGTCTGGTGGTCTGGCTGGACAAGCTGGGCGAGCAGGGGATTGCACTCGCCCCAGCCTCGGGCGTCGTCAAGCAGAGTGGCAAATCATGAGCAAGCTTTTGCCCATCACCGACCGCCCCTACCGTCCGGGGGTCGGCATCGTGCTGTTCAACACCAGCGGCCAGGTGTTCACCGCCAAGCGCATCGACACCCAGGAAGCCGCCTGGCAGTTTCCCCAGGGCGGCATCGACGCGGGTGAAGATCCGCTTACGGCGGCGCTGCGTGAGTTGAAGGAAGAAACGGGCACCGACAATGCCCGTCTGCTCGCCGAAAGCCGCGACTGGATCGCCTACGACCTGCCTGTCGACATGGCAGACCGCTGCTGGAAGGGCCGTTTCCGTGGTCAAAGACAGAAATGGTTCGCCTTCCAATTCCTCGGCCTCGATAGCGACATCGACATTGAGACCGAGCATCCGGAATTTTCCGAATGGCGCTGGATGAACCTCGCCGACGTGCCCGGCCTGATCGTGCCGTTCAAGCGTGCGCTCTACGACCAGGTCGTCGCCGAGTTTCTCCCCCTTGTCGATGGCCTGCGGGGCTGAGGGGCGGCATTTTCGAAAAGCAAAAGGGCGCAAATCGCGCCCTTTTTTAGTGCTCATTCCAAGGCGAGCAGTTCTAGACCGCGAGCGCGGCGGCGCGCGATTGCATCTTCTTCCAGGCGAATTCCTTGGCCTTGCCGCCAAGCCAGCCATTCGGGTCGATGCCGATGACCTTGAGCACCATGCCGACCGCACGTTCGGTGTGCTTGGGACGGTAGAAGCTGTAGGCGCGCGAGCCGTAGGCGCGGTTGCAACGGGCGTGGTCGTAGGGCTCGTCAAAGGCGTCGTTGGCGGCGTGGTAGGCGAACGCCAATTCGTCGTCGTCGGTTTCCTTGATGCGGCTGATGGCCACCAGGGCGCGGCGGATCATGCCGACGCCTTCGCGGCCGATATACAGGCGCATGAAGTCGTAGAAGGTCTTGTAGTGGCGGAATTCGTCGCCGGCGATGCGGTGGCAGATGGCCTTCAACACCGGCTCGTCGGTGGCGTCGCGCAGCGCCGAATAGAACGACGAGGTGCCGGTCTCGACGATGCAGCGGGCCAGCAATTCGCCGGTCAGCGAGCCGCGCACGGAATTGTCGAGATCGATCGGCACGCGGTAGCCGTCGACAAAGCGCTGGAAGCGCTGCTTGAAATTGAACTCTGGGTCGGCCAGCTCGGCGTAGCGGCCAAGCACGTCGCCGTGCTGGACTTCCTCGGCCTGCCACTCGGTGGCGATGGCTTTGAACTGCTCGTCGGCGCGAAAGACATTCTTGAGGTAGGACGTATAGTCGGCGGCGTTGCGCTCGACCATGGCCGCGGCCTTGACCACCTTGAGGATATCGGGCGACAGCTTCGCCGCATCGAAATCACCCCACGGAATGTCATCCGGCGTCCAGCGCTGCATCTTCGTCCCACCCTTTACGATAATGGAGGCC
>JAEZFE010000306.1 GCA_023437865.1 Pseudomonadota bacterium
ACGACGAGCAGCCCATCTATCTGGCCTATCACGGCGGCAATGGCGAGGTCGTCGGAACCGTGCGCCTGCTGCCGACCACCGGCCCCAATATGATCCGCGACGTGTTTCCGGATCTGGCCGAGGAACCTATCCCCGCGAAAGCCCGCGTGTGGGAGGTCAGCCGCTTTGGCATCGACGTGCCCGAGGGTGCCGATTTGGCGGCAGGTAATATCAACACCATCACCTATGCGCTGGTCGCCGGCATCCACGAGGTGGGGCTGGATTACGGCATCACCCACATGGTCGCCGTCATGGACGTCCGCATCGAACGCATCCTGCGCCGGGCCGGCTGCGTCATGCGCCGCATCGGCAGCCCGCGTCGCATCGGCAATTGCCTGGCACTTGCCGTCGAATTCCAGGTCAGCCGCCAAGGCTTGGCCGATATCCGCCGCAATGGCGCGCTTTCCGGGCGCGTCGCCCAATACCCAATGACCGAAATCGCCGCTTAAGGAGAAGAAGACATGTCGAACGCCAAGGAAATCGAAGTCGCCCTCTACTACCTCCAGCAGGAATGCTACAAGGCGGGCTATCCCGAGACCGGCTATCTGGTGGAAGTGGCGCGCCTATCGCTGGAGGACGCCAAGAAGGCAAAGCGGGCCGAGGCCCCCATCCGCGAGGAAATGCCGAGCAACGTGGTATTCCTGCGCGCCTGAAGGCGCCGGGCACAATCGTTCAAGGTGCAAAGGCGGCCGGAATTCGGGCCGCCTTTTTCTATTGGGACATGTCGGCGCAGCGCATACGCCCTCTGCGCGAAAATGGTTTCACCAGGACGCCCACGTGATATACTATCGATATAGGTGGATGGTAGGTAACGCCTGCCCGCCTGTTGTCGGCGCTCTGACCGGGGATGAATTGTGGCTCAGTCTGTCACCGAACCTACCATGCGGGTTAGCCGCTCGAACGCCGTCGACGCCCATGTTGGACGGCGCATCCGCCTGCGGCGGACATTGCTTGGCATGAGCCAAGAAAAGCTGGCCGAGGCCCTGGGCCTGACGTTCCAGCAAGTGCAGAAATACGAAAAGGGTGTCAACCGAGTGGGTGCGTCGCGCCTGTTCGACCTGGCGCGTGTCTTGGAAGTGCCAATCGGCTACTTCTTCGACGACATGCCCGACAGCCCCGCGAGAGACCCGGCTGAACCGGCCGCAAACGTCGCTGCCTATGAGCAATCGGTCAAGCGCGAGACGCTGGATCTGGTGCGGGCCTATTACGCCATTCGCGCCCCCCTGGTCCGCCGGCGCGTTTACGACTTGGCCAAGGCACTTGGCGAAGCGATGGGCTGAAGGCGCTCGAATAGGCAGTTATCGGAAAAAGGAACAAGAGTCCGTGCGGCTCCAGCCTCCCCAGGCCCGGAGCCGCACGGCACGTCTCAACCTTCGGCGGCGACACCCAAGGCCTTGGCCAGATCAAGCACTCGCTTGCGGACCTGCGGATCGGTGATCCGGTAGTAGGCGCGGACCAATTCCAGAGTCTCGCGCTTGGTCATCGGATCCGCCTCGAACGAGGCCGGCTCCTCGGCAAGACCCGAGATCAGACGGGGCGAAAGCTGCTCGACTTCGCTCGTCATATCGTCAAAAAAGAAGCTCACCGGCACGTCCAGAACGCGGGCCAGATCGAACAGTCGCGAGGCACCTACGCGGTTGGCGCCACGCTCGTATTTTTGCACCTGCTGGAAGGTCAATCCCAACGCCTCACCCAGCTTTTCCTGGCTCATTCCAAGCAAAGTGCGGCGAAGGCGCACACGGGCACCGACATGAACATCGATGGGGTTGGGCTTTCCCGATGGGGTGCGGCCACGGCTTGATTGGCGCCGGACCACGGTCTTCTCGGCAAGTTTTGCACTAGCAGTCATAAGCGGTTCCTGTAACTAAGCCCCAGTTGCATGGTGTCATGGAATCGCTACAAAAAGCAACTCCCTGTTGCCTCTTCACCACCGAATACCCGACTTCAACCATAAGGCATTTTTAGCGACCTTCACACGGAATGGCTGCGATCAACGGCGGTCGATAGCCCCACCTGCTTTGAAAGCAATATAAGAACTAGTCGCAAGTATTCAGCCCTTACCGCCGGGCTATAGGGCATTAGGCACTTGCGGCAGGTAATACCGAACACCTATGCTTCCTGCCGTTTGCAGCATTCCTGGCCGAACGACACATAACGTTCGGCCAGTCGAAAACCGGCAGGGTCCAAAATATGGCGCAGCGGAAACTCATTACCGTCGATGGCAACGAGGCGTGCACTTCGGTGGCGTATAGGGTCAGCGAAGTTGCGGCCATCTACCCGATCACGCCGTCTTCGACCATGGGCGAGTTGGCCGATCAATGGGCCGCCGAGCATCGCAAGAACCTGTGGGGCGTGATCCCCGAGGTGGCCGAGATGCAGCACGAGGGCGGCGCCGCCGGCGCGGTGCACGGCGCGCTGCAGGCGGGCGCGCTGGCGACCACCTTCACGGCCTCGCAGGGCCTGCTGTTGATGATCCCCAATATGTACAAGATCGCCGGCGAGCTGACCTCGTTCACCATGCACGTCTCGGCGCGCACGCTGGCGACCCATGCGCTGTCAATTTTCGGCGATCATTCCGACGTCATGGCCTGCCGCCAGACCGGCTTCGCCATGCTGGCGTCGAACAGCGTGCAGGAGGCCCACGACATGGCCGCCGTCGCCCATGCCGCCACGCTGAAGGCGCGCGTGCCGTTCCTGCACTTCTTCGATGGCTTCCGCACCTCGCACGAGGTCGCCAAGATCGAGGAGATGACCGACGACGACCTGCGCACGCTGATCGACGAGGATCTGGTCAAGGCCCACCGCGACCGCGCCCTGTCGCCCGACCATCCGGCGCTGCGCGGCTCATCGCAGAACCCCGACACCTTCTTCCAGGCCCAGGAGGCCCGCAACCCGTTCTATCTCGCCTGCCCCGGCATCGTGCAGGAGGAGATGGACAAACTGGCGAAGCTGACGGGCCGCGCCTACAAGCTGTTCGACTATCACGGCGCCCCCGACGCCGACCGCGTCATCATCATCATGGGCTCGGGCGCCGAGACCGTGCACGAGGCGGTGGATCACCTCAACGCGCAAGGCGCCAAGCTGGGCGTGCTCAAGGTGCGCCTGTACCGACCGTTCAGCATCGACGCCTTTGTTGCCGCGCTGCCGCCCACCGTGCGCGCCATCGCCGTGCTCGCCCGCACCAAGGAGCCCGGCGCCATCGGCGAGCCGCTCTACCTCGACGTGCTGGCGGCGCTGATGGAGGCCAAGGCGCAAGGACTGCGCGCCACCGCCGCCGACCCGGTGGTGATCGGCGGCCGCTACGGCCTGGCGTCGAAGGAATTCACCCCCGCCATGGTCAAGGCGGTGTTCGACGAATTGACCGCCGCCCGCCCGCGCCATCACTTCACAATCGGCATCACCGACGATGTCACCGGGCTGTCGCTGCCGGTGGATGGGTCGTTCCACTTGCCCCACGGCCCGGTCAAGCGCGCCCTGTTCTTCGGCCTGGGCGCCGATGGCACGGTGGGCGCCAACAAGAACTCGATCAAAATCATCGCCGAGCAGGCCGGCCTCCAGGGCCAGGGCTATTTCGTCTACGATTCGAAGAAATCGGGCGCGGTCACCATCTCGCACCTGCGCTTCAGCCCCGAGCCCATCCGCAGCGCCTACCTGCTGGACGAGGCCGACTTCGTCGCCTGCCACCATTTCGTCTTCCTGGACAAGTACGACGTGCTGGAGCACGCCGCGCCGGGCGCCAAGTTCCTGCTGAACGCGCCCTATTCCAAGGACGAGGTGTGGAGCCACCTGCCGTGCGAGGTGCAGCAGGAGATCATCGACAAGAACATCGACATCTACACCATCGATGCCCGCAAGGTGGCGCTGGAGGCCGGCATGGGCCAGCGCATCAACACCATCATGCAGACCTGTTTCTTCGCGCTGTCCGAGGTACTGCCCAAGGACGAGGCGATCAAGCATATCAAGAAAGCCATCGAGAAGACCTACGGCCGCAAGTCGGACAAGCTGGTCGCCAAGAACTTCGCCGCCGTGGACATGGCGCTGGAGCATCTGGAGCGCGTCGAGGTGCCCGGCACCGTGACCGCCACCCGCACTCGCGCCGCTTTGGTGCCGCAGCACGCCCCGGAATTCGTCCAGCGCGTCACCGCCGTGATGCTGGCCGGCAAGGGCGACATGCTGCCGGTCTCGGCCTTCCCGCCGGACGGCACCTGGCCCACCGGCACCGCCCGCTTCGAGCGCCGCAATATCGCCGCCGAACTGCCGGTGTGGGATGCGTCGCTGTGCATCCAGTGCAACAAATGCGCCCTGGTCTGCCCGCACGCAGCCATCCGCGCCAAGGTGGCCGAGCCCGCCGACCTGGAGAAGGCGCCGCCGAGCCTCAAGCACGTGCCCTACAAGGCCGGCGAGTTCAAGGGCGCCGAATACCTGTTGCAGGTGGCCCCCGAGGACTGCACCGGCTGCACGCTGTGCGTCAAGGTGTGCCCGGCCAAGGATAAGCAAGACCCGACCCGGTTCGCGCTGCACATGGCCGACAAGCTGCCGATTATCAACGACGAGAAGGATAATTGGGCGTTCTTCACCGAACTGCCCGAGGCTGACCGCACCAAGCTGGCCAGGCCCACCGTCAAGACCGCGCAGTTCCTGCAGCCCCTGTTCGAGTTCTCCGGCGCCTGCCTGGGCTGCGGCGAGACCCCCTACGTCAAGCTGCTGACCCAACTCTACGGCGACCGCCTGATGATGGCCAACGCCACCGGCTGTTCGTCGATCTTCGGCGGCAATCTGCCGACCACCCCCTACGCCACCAATTGCGAGGGCCGCGGCCCGGCCTGGGCCAATTCGCTGTTCGAGGACAATGCCGAGTTCGGCATGGGCTTCCGCCTTGCCATCGACAGCCACAAGGGCCACGCCAAGCTGCTGCTGGCCGCCTTGGCCGCCACCGGTGAAGTGCCCGAGCTGCTCGCCAACGAGCTGGCCCATGCGCCGCAGACCGATGATGCCGAGATCGCCGTCCAGCGCAATCGCGTCGCCGAGCTGAAGCGCATCCTGGCCGGCTCGAAATCGGCCGATGCAGCCCGTCTGGCCCACTTGGCCGATTATCTGGTCGAGAAGGTGGTGTGGATCGTCGGCGGCGACGGCTGGGCCTACGACATCGGCTATGGCGGCCTGGACCACGTTCTCGCCTCGGGCAAGAACGTCAACATCCTGGTCATGGACACCGAGGTGTATTCCAACACCGGCGGCCAGCAATCCAAGGCGACGCCGCTTGCCGCCACCGCCAAGTTCGCGGTGGCCGGCAAGAGCCTGCCCAAGAAGGATCTGGGCATGATGGCCATGGCCTATCAGGACGTCTACGTCGCCAACGTAGCGTTCGGCTCCAAGGACGTGCAGACCATGCGCGCCATCCAGGACGCCGTGGCCTATCCCGGCGTGTCGCTGATCGTCGCTTACGCCCATTGCATTGCCCATGGCTACGACCTGTCGCACGGCCTGGACCAGCAAAAGCTGGCGGTCGAATCGGGCTATTGGCCGCTGTTCCGCTGGGACCCGCGCAAGCTGGGCACCGACGAACATCCGCTGACCATCGACAGCAAAGAGCCCACCGGCGGCTTGTACGACTTCCTGAAGGGCGAGGCCCGCTTCACCATGGTCGAACGGGCCAATCCCGAACGCTTCAAGCATCTGGTGGGTGAGGCCGAAGCCGCCATCCACCGCCGCTTCACCAAGCTGCGCCGTTTTGCCGGCCTGCCTGACACGGCGCCGGGAGCGCAGTAAGGAGATCCAGGGGGGGCGGCGACGACGCCGCCCCTTTTCCGTCCGGAGCCCTTTTTTACCCGGGCC